>JBOHXA010000424.1:0-1331 GCA_050737335.1 Limisphaerales bacterium
ATTCATGACGGCGGCATCCTGCGCGGCCCCCTTTCGAAAAAAAAGATAGCCTTGGTCTTTACAGGCGACACTTTCGCCGAAGGCGGCGACGTCATCTTGACCGCGTTGGCGCGGCATAACGCCAGGGCATCCTTCTTCCTCACCGGCAACTTTCTAACAAATGCCGATTTTATTCCGCTGGTCCGCCGCATGATCGCGCAGGGCGATTACATCGGCCCGCATTCAGACAAACATCTGTTGTTCTGCGACTGGAACAATCCTCCGGGAACCCTGGTGACCCGGGACGAATTCCGCGCGGACATCAACGCCAACCTGCGCAAGCTTGCGAACCTCGGCGTCAGCCGGGCGGAAGCGCATTTCATTCTCCCGGCGTATGAGCATTTCAACCCCGACATCGCGCGCTGGAGCGCGGAAATGGGCCTGACTCTGGTGGATTTCACGCCTGGAACACGCGCCAATGCCGATTACACAGGGGAAGCTGACCGGAATTTCGTTTCATCGAGCGTCATTTTCGACAGCATCGTGCGGCGCGACCATGAAGACCCGCACGGATTGAACGGTTTCATCCTGTTGCTGCACATCGGCAGCGGTCCACGTCGCGCGGACAAATTTTCCAGCCGCTTCGGCGCCTTGCTCGACTACCTGGACGCGCGCGGCTATCAATGCGTCCGCATTGATGAACTCCTGGCTCCATCCCGCGCCATTTATATCCGCGCCAACCAGGTTGGTTACCGCCCCCTCGAGCCTAAAACAGCCGTCGCTTTTTCGGTCGCGCCCTTGCCAAAATCCTTTTCCGTGGTGGACGCGGAAACGGGAAAGGTTTTATTCAACGGCAGGGCAAAGCCAATTCACGGCGCAACCTGGGGCCAATTCAAAAATTACGCGGAACTTGATTTTTCGTCCCTGACAATTTCCGGAAGTGATCTTATTCAATATGGTGACGCCATTTCGGTTCCATTCGAAATCGGTTCCCGGTCCCTCGCCGCGTTGCCGGACGAGCTTTTGGAGTTCATGCGCGAGCAGCGCTGCGGTTACAATCCCTGGCTCGGCACAAACTGCCATCAGCTCGATGGCCGCACCGCGTACGGTCCGTTGCCCTACGGCTCCAGATTGGATGTCCGGGGCGGCTGGCACGATGCCGGTGACACATTGAAATATCTGGTTACTTCCGAAACGGCCACAGCCGACATGCTCCTGGCCTATGAGCTGGGCCGGCACAACCTCAAGCCGCTCTTCACCGACCGCGTGGATGCCTTCGGAAACCCCGGCTCAAACGGCGTCCCGGATATCCTCGACGAAGCGCGTTGGGGACTGGATTGGATGCTGAAAAT
>JBOHXA010000425.1:0-1315 GCA_050737335.1 Limisphaerales bacterium
GGTTGCAATTCTCGTGACAGCCGGCGCACAATTGCTGCTCGTCGCAATCGTCGAGCCACTGCGACGCAGGGATAGCGTCTCGACTATATTATTCCTTTGGGTGATCGGCGTGTTTGTTTTTTCCGCAGTGATTAATTGGACCGTAAACGTTCGTGGCTTTCTCCCGGCTTGTCCTGCTGTGGCGATACTGGCCGTGCGCCGCATCGAAGCGATTAGGCCGAATTTCGGACTTCGCGCTCTGGCCGTGCCGATTGCCCTGGCGGCTGCCGTCACGTTGAGCCTTGTCATAGCCGATTATCAGGTTGCCAATTCGATGCGCTCCACCGCCGAACAAATAGCCGCGAAATATTCCGCTGCCGGACATAGCATTTGGATTGAGGGCCATCAGGGATTTCAATTTTACCTGCAGAAGTTCGGCGGCCGGCCTGTGGATGTTAGAAAATCCCTGCTTGAGCCAGGCGACATCGTCGCCGTCAATTGGAACAGCGGAAACACGGTGAGCCTTCCGCCCGGCAGTATCGGCCCAATCGAAACGCTCGGACCCGATCCTGGCTGTTGGATGAATCTCGAGACTGGCAACCAGTACGGCGTTGCCGGTTTTTTTGCGTCGGATGACGGGCCGGTTCCATTTGTTATCGGAGACTGGCGGCCTTCCTACTTCATCGCAAAGGTTGTTTCGCGGGTGCAATTTCACACGCGCCCTGCGAATGAGAAAGAAGTCGAAAAAGGGGCAATTCCATGGTTCCCGAAGCTTGATTGGACGATGGACAGGGATCCGTCACCGCCAGAAAATCCCGGGGCGGCCAAACAAATCAAGCTTGCCATGGGCTTTCAGGAGGCGGGAAAGCTCGATGATGCAGTTCAATGCTACCGCGGAGCGCTTGACTTGGACGCGACCAACGCCGAGGCGCTGAACAATCTGGCATGGATATTGGCGACGACCAAAAATCCGGATTTGCGCAACCCTTCCCGCGGCGTTGATCTGGCATTGGAAGCCACGAAAGTGACGCAAGGACGCGACGCGGTGATGATCGGAACACTCGCGGCTGCGTTTGCGGAAAATGGCGATTTTTCAAAGGCGTTGGCGACCGCCCAGATTGCGCATGATTTGGCGCAGTTGACCGGGCAAACCGCGGTGGCACAGCGAAATAACGAACTGATGGACCTGTATGCCCGCGGCGGGACGGTGAGCGGCCAGAGAGGCCAGTAGGACAGGTGGGATTATGGGGTCTCCGAATCGAGTTGCCCGGGCAACCAAGTAACAGTCGTCAACCCGTTGCTCCGGCTTTTCGCTGGAAAACTTCATGTCTAGAAA
>JBOHXA010000426.1:0-4766 GCA_050737335.1 Limisphaerales bacterium
GTGCGGCGGCGATACCTGCCGGAAGCGACCTCGTATCGGGTCGTAAACGCCGAGAGCGATTTTCTGAGCGGATTGATTGTGGACAAATACGGAGACGTCCTGGTGTTGCAGATTTCTTCCCTGGGCATGGACAGGCGCAAAGCGGAGATCGTCGCAGCCTTGCAAAAAATTTTCTCGCCCGCGGCAATCCTTGAACGGAGCGACGCCGCATCCCGGAAATTTGAAGGATTGGAAGAGGCCAGTGGAGTGTTATCCGGTGACTTTGAGGGAGAATGTTCGGTCAACCTGAATGGCCTGAAATTCGGGGTGGATTTGCGCAAAGGCCATAAGACCGGGATGTATCTGGATCAGCAACTCAATTATCAGGCCGTTTCACGTTTCGCCGCGGGGGCGCAAACGCTGGATTGTTTCAGCTTTCTGGCGGGTTTTGGACTGCACGCCGCTCGCGCCGGGGCGGCGCGCGTTCATTGCCTGGACCAGAGCGCACAGGCCATCGAAGCCTCACAGCGCAACGCCGCCGCCAACGGTTTGGCTGAAAAGTGCTCGTTTGAAACCGTGAACGTTTTTGACTGGCTCAAAGCTCAAACCGCCGCCAGGCCGCACGAGAAAGTTGTTCCCCGATTTGACTTAATCATCCTCGACCCTCCCTCGTTCACCCGTAACCGCGCAGCCGTGCCCGACGCATTGCGCGGCTACAAGGAAATCCATCTGCGCGCCCTCAAGCTCCTGAAACCAGGCGGCGTGCTCGCCACATTTTGCTGCTCTCATCACGTCAGTGCGGAATTATTTCAAGACACTCTTCTTTCCGCCGCCTATGACACGCGCAAGATTCTGCGCCGCGTCGGCGTCTATTCGCAATGTCCGGACCATCCTGTCATTCCCATGATTCCTGAGACGGAATATCTCAAGGGCTTCGCGTTTGAGCTTTGCGGGCCCTGACAGCCTTTTGAAAAATCATGGATATTGCCCTTTTGCTTTGTCGCTCGTCGCCTCCAGGCCCATGAAGGACATGGCCGCTCCTCGCCCGGCGCCACAGGCCAAAAATTCTCTCAGCAGCAATGCCCATGGTTTTTTAACGGGCTATTCCCTTTGCAACTGTTTTTCCCCCTGGAAGATTATTTTTCCGGCGGGCTGAATGAGCGGCCGCCGGCCGAGCGAGGGCCTGAATTGATCCTCAAGCCGCTGCGTTCGCACTCGCCCGGACAATGAGGGTCTGCGGAAACCAGTCTCACTTTTCAGTTCCCCATCCGGTATTCGGCAAAATACCCATCGTCAACTCCAACGTCCCGCCATCGGCCATTTCATCATGCGTAATCCATGGCCGATTCAACGGCTGGCCGTTGAGAGTGGCCGATTGGATGTAGTTGTCCATTCGCGCGGCGGGCGCATATTGGGTATCGCTATGGACAATAATTGTGAAAGTCCGGCCTTTGTAATACTTCGGGTCCAAATGAATCACAGCTTTTTGCACCAGCGGGCTGCCAATGACATAAATGCCGCTGGCAGGATTGACCGGATACAGCCCAAGGGCGCTCCATACGTACCAGGCTGAAACCTGGCCGCAATCATCGTTGCCGCAAAGGCCTTCAGGCGAGGCGTCGTATTGCGTGAGCTGGATATCACGCACCCGCGCCGCGGTTTTATATTGCGCGCCGGCCAGAGCGTAAAGATACGCGCATTGCTGATCCGGTTCGTTGCCCTGGGAATACTGGCCGATGAGCCCGGTCACATCTATGCGCCAGTCGCGCAGGATCGAATCCTGATCAAAAAATTCGTCCAGCTTCTTTATAAACGCTTTATTTCCACCATAGAGCTGGATCATGCCTGGCACGTCCTGCGGCACCGCGAACATATATTCCCATGCGTCGGCCTCCGTGTAATAGCCCTGCGCAACATTGGTGTGACGCGCGACTTGCAGCGGATCGAACGGTTCCAGCCATGTCCCATCCGGCTTGCGCGAGCGGAAAAACTGCGTGGCCGGGTCCCATACATTCCGGTAATTTTGCGACCGTTTCAGAAAGAATTGCGCGTCCGCTGACTTGCCCAGCGCCTTCGCCATTTGGCCAACGCACCAATCATCGTAGGCAAATTCAAGCGTCCGCGAGGTGGCCTCGCCGCTATGAGGCGGTCCCGGCGGCTCCCACGGCACGTAACCATTTTTTTGATATTCGTTCTGCCGAAGGCGTCCGCTCATGGCCGTCCGACGCATGGCCTGGTAGGCTCGTTCCGGGTCGAATCCCCGAAAGCCCCTCGCGTACGCGTCGTAAATAATGGACACGGCATGATACGCAATCATCGAGCCGGTATCGTGATTGGCCAACGGCCACAGAGGCAGAAGATGTTCCGGAGATTGCTGGTATTCGGCCAGCAGGCTTTGCACAAAATCGTTCATGCGATCAGGCTCATCAATGATCAGCAAGGGCATTTCGGCGCGATAAACGTCCCAAATGGAGAATGTGGAATAATCCTGAAAGCCGGCATGGGGATGCGCCCGTTTATCCGCGCCGTAATAGGAGCCGTCCGCGTTGTTGTAGAGGGTGGGCGCCATCATGGTATGATACAGGGCCGAATAAAACGCGCGCCGGATGCCGGGATTTGAACATTCAATTTGAATGCGTGAGAGGTTTTGCTCCCAGTCATTGCGGGCGGCGCCGCAAACCGCGTCGAAATCCCAATTGGGAATTTCCGAGCGCAGGTTCCTCCGGGCTTCCACGATGCTCGTCGGAGACAAGCCGACGCGCAAGATAATCTGGTCATTCGACCGCGTCCGATAGTCCAGGTGCGCCCGAATATTTTGGCCTTTGGCCTCTCTTTGGCCCGGCGGCAGCGGTTTGCCGTTCAGTTCAATGCCAAAAGTTTTGAACGGGCGCGAGCATTCAATGGCGAAATAAATGGTCTTTTCTGTCCAGCCTCTGTCCTGGCGCTCTCCCGTAATGAGGCGGTTATTTTCGACTTTGATCGTTGCCCAAACGGGTTTGCGCTCACCGATATTATGGATCAAGTCAATGAGGACGTGGCTCTGTTTGGACTTTGGAAAAGTATAACGATGCATTCCGCAGTGGGCTGTGGCCGTAAGTTCAGCTTCAATACCGTAGGTGTCCAGATGCACACGATAAAAGCCAGGAGCGGCTGATTCGTTATCATGTGAAAAACTGGAAGCGTAATTAGTCTTATCGAGGGGACCCGTGACGGGCATGATGAGAACTTCACCCAGGTCCGCGCCGCCCGTGCCAGAAAGGTGCGTATGGCTGAAACCTGAAATTCTGGAATCGGCGTAATTGTAACCGGAACAGGCGTCCCATCCGGCCGTCCGGGTGTCCGGGCTGAGTTGCACAAATCCGAACGGAACTGTCGCTCCCGGATATGTGTGGCCGTGGCCGGCGGTGCCGACCATGGGCCAGGCATCATCCACCGGCAGGGGCGTTCCGCGCATGCAAACTGCGGCCAACCAAGCGCTTAAAACGCAAATACGCAACGAAATGGTCATAGGGGCGGAATTAAAAAGGAATTGGGGAAAGGGAAAAAGGAAAAAGCGCTTACACTTGTCCATAAATCTATTGATTGCAACGGCCCAAATCGTGCGAGAGAATGGCGGGATGCTGATACCAGTCGCATTTTCCCTGTTCCTGTCATGGATGTGCCGCCGAAGAGGGGCGGCGCGTTTATCGCCAGGTCTCGAAACAACCGCACCGGCGATGGGCCCCTCAAACATTCCAAGACTTTTTATTTGGTCCGCCGCTTTGCTCACGGGAGTCTCGCTCGTTTCGCCCGCCACCGGGCAATCCGACAACGATACTTTCAAACCGTCCAATCCTCCCGCGATGCAACGGCTGACAGATTTCAATTCACCGGCATGGCGGGCGGCCAAAATGTTCATGCACGGCGTGAACCTTGGCAACTATCTGGAAGCGCCGCCTGATTCGGAATGGGGGGTCAGGGTTTCTGCGCCGGAATTTGATATCATGAAGCATGAAGGGTTTGATCACGTCCGAATACCCGTTGGCTGGCAGTATTACGCCGGGCCGGGACCGGACTATACACTCGCGCCGGAAATTTTTTCACGTGTTGATTTTGCCGTCACCAACGCCCTGAACGCGGGGTTGGCGGCGATGATCAATATTCATCATTTTGACGCCCTTGACGAAAATCCGCGGGGCGCTACCGATGAATTTTTAAAAATTTGGAAGCAGATCGCCCGGCATTACAAAAAATTTCCAAAACAACTGGCATTCGAACTGGACAATGAGCCGCACGACAAGGCGACAACCGCGGTGATGAACCCCATATACGCGCGAGTCATCAAGCAGATTCGCCGGACCAATCCGCGCCGGGTGATTTTTGTGGAACCTGGGGGTTGGGGCTCCATTTCGGAGTTAAAAAACCTGGTCTTGCCGCCTGACAACAACCTGATTGTTTCCGTCCATTGTTACGACCCTTTTATGTTCACACACCAGGGCGCGACTTGGGCGGGACCGGCGCCGCGCCAGACTGGAATCCAATTTCCGGGACCGCCGAAGACGCCCCTTACGCCGGATCCTTCGCTTCACCTGCCCAAATACGCGCTGGAGTGGATCCATCGTTATAACACCTTGCCCGCCGATGAAAACCCTTGCAGCGCCAGGGCTTTCGAAGGCAAATTAAAATACGCGCGCGCTTGGTCGGATTATTACGGCCGTCCGATCCAATTGGGCGAATTTGGATGTTTTACGACGGCGGACCCCGCCTCACGCGCGCGCCTCTACGCGGCATATCGAAAGGCGCTGGCC
>JBOHXA010000427.1:0-1724 GCA_050737335.1 Limisphaerales bacterium
TCACCCTTAATCCCTCTCCCATCCGATGGGCGAGGGAGATTTTTGGTGGGGCGAGTGTCCTCACGAGACGTCTTTTTACTGGTGGCCGTCTGCAAAGACCGGCTCGCGGGAACGGTGGCAGCGCCACTGGCCATTGCCCCACCGGAAGGTTTCGCCGCTGATTTCTTTGCCATGCCGGATGGTTTAGCAGGCAAAGAAACGGAGCGCGAGCAGGAATTTATTTCATCGTCTGCGACGTTTCCTGAATAACTTTTTCCTTTTCCAATTTTTCCAGTTTTGGCGTGATGACGATCTGGAAACAGGTCGCCGTTTTTTATTTGATCAATTTGAATTCGTTGGCGCAAAGCACGGGCGAGCTGTCCGTTTTGCTTTTATGTTGGAATGCGTTTGCGGTGGCCGTCTTCCTGTGTTGGCGGGAATTGATCAGCACCGGGAATGGGCGGTTTGGGCAAATGAGCGGCTTCGTAGCGCGCGCGCGCCAGTGCGCCGGCGGTATCCGGCAAAACCGGCGGTTCCACCGCGTGGTCGTCAAAACGAAAAGTAGCGGTCAGATCGCCAAAAGTTTGCCGCCGCCAGTCGCTGATGTTCTCTTCCTGGACGCCCGTGAATTTTTCGAGAAATTGCAGCACGGAAGTATGATCGAATGGTTGGCTGCAAACCCATCCGCCCGCCGTCCACGGCGAAACGATGATGCACGGCACGCGGAACCCGCTGCCAATCGGCACGCCTTTGATAAATTCATGCGCCGTGCCCGGCGGCGGCACGAGCGGCGCAACGTGATCGAAGATGCCGTCGTTTTCGTCGTAATCCAAAATAAACACCGTCTTGGCCCAGACTTCCGGGTTGGCCGCGATGGCGTCAATTTTGCTGGCGATAAATGCCGCGCCGTCCGCCGGCATGTAATCCGGGTGCTCGGATTGATAGCCGGTTGGAATTATCCAGGAGACTGCGGGCAATTTGTCATTGATGGCGTCGTATTCAAACTGACCTTCTGGTCCATGCACCATGCCTTTGAGATACAAGGGCGAATTTTTATCGGCTTTTCTGAATTGCTCAAAATACTCCAGCACGTTGCAGCCGAAATTATCCTTTTGCTGGTAAACCTTCCAACTGACACCCGCCTTTTCCAATCGTTCGGCGTAGGTTGTCCAGCGAAAACCCTTGTGTGGAGTTTTGTTGTTGATACTCGGTCCGCCGTGCCGTCCTTCGGGATCAATGGTTCCAGTCATCAAATACATTCTGTTCGGATGAGTCGGTCCCATGAGTGAACAATGATAGGCGTCGCAAATGGTGAACGCCTCGGCCAGCGCGACTTGAAACGGAATATCCGCGCGCGTGTAATAACCCATCGTGTAAGGACCATTGTCACCATCGGCTCTGCGATGAGCCGGAATCCAACTGTCCATTTTGCCATTATTCCAGGCTTCGTGCTGCACCGGCCAACTGTGATTGGTGGAGGGAATTTTTTGCGCGCTCGTTTTGCGCGTGTCCAGATGAAATGGCAGCAGGTAGCCGTCAGGATTTTGCGCGTCCGGCTGATGGAAAACGGAACGACCGTCGGGCAGCGTCAGCGCGTTGGGATCGTTGAAACCGCGCACTCCGGCCATCGTGCCGAAATAATGATCAAACGAACGATTCTCCTGCATGAGCACCACGACATGCTTGATATCCTTCAACGAGCTGATCCTCGGCGGTTCGGAGGCCAGCGCGCGCCGGACATTGGG
>JBOHXA010000428.1:0-3226 GCA_050737335.1 Limisphaerales bacterium
GGCCAACCGTATCCGCGAGACGTTCAAAGGGAACAAAATCCATTTGTGTTCCATCGTCAATGCCAAGGCCGGCGCGTGTTCGGAAAACTGCAAATTCTGCGCGCAATCGTCTTTTTACCAGACCGGATCGCCCCGGTACGGCTTTGTGGAGCCGGAACCGGTGCTCGAAGCGGCCAACGAGGCCGGCCGGAACGGGGTGACCGCAGTGGGCCTGGTCGCGGCCTGGAAAGGATTGAAGGAAGGCCCGATGCTCGATGAAGTTTGCGACCGCATCCGCGAATTGAAAGCCAGCGGCAAAACGCGCCCGGACGCGTCGCTGGGAATCATAAAATCGCAACAGGTGGCCGATCGCCTCAAGGAAGCCGGCCTGGAATGTTACGGTCACAACCTGGAAAGTTCGCGCCGCTTTTTTCCCGAGCACTGCACCACGCACACCTTCGAGGACCGGCTGGAGACCATCGGCTATTTGAAAAAAGCGGGCATCAAGATTTGTTCGGGCGGAATCATTGGCCTGGGCGAGACCCGGGAGGACCGGTGCGACCTGGCCTTCGAGTTGAAGGCCATCGGGGCCAATGTCGTGCCGTTGAACATCCTGAATCCCATTCCTGGCACTCCATTTGCGAACAATCCGCCGTTGCCGGTGCTGGAGATCCTGAAAACCATCGCCTGCTTCCGTTTTATTTTGCCGCGACAGGAAATCATGATCGCCGGCGGAAGAACGGTGAACCTGCGCGAGGCGCAGAGCATGATTTTCATGGCGGGCGCAAGCGCGCTCATGGTGGGAAATTACCTGACCACGCTCAACCAGCCGGTGGAAAAGGACCTGCAAATGCTGGAAGACCTCGGCCTGGACCCGTGCTGGGACAATCACGGATTCGCCGACCAGGATTGATCCAGACTGCGCGGATATATACCATCTGCAATGAATGTAAGTCCGTTCACCCCGGCAGCACTGAAGGTAACCGCCGGACGATCCGTGCTCAACGCGGCAGCGGCTGCCAAGCCACCGCCGAGCGAATGGCCGGTCATTGTAAGGGCCGATGCTTCGCCGATAGCGTTGTTCACCTGATCTGCTACATCCACAGCCTCATTATACTGAGTGTAGACGAGCGGGCCGTACAAACCCCGCGCCAGATTGCTATACCAGTCGCCGGCGACATTCCAGAATCCTTTCGTCATTGTCTCACGGAAAGCCAAGACATAATCGTTGTAATTGCCTTGCTTCATATTGCCATGTCAGCGCGTTGGGGTTAATGGTTTCGCTGATGTATTGGGAAGCAAAAACGGATGAAAAAACCGGAGACCCCTCGACGCGGTTTTTTGAGACCACAACCCAGAAGGCTTTCAGGGCTGGCGGCTCGCAGGACTCCATCTGAACCGGTTCCTGGTTCACACTGTAAGAGTAACCGATCGGCCGCTGGCAGGGAAGCAGCGAATTGAGGAAAAAACTTAACGCAAGGAGTCGAGCAGGGTTTGACGATCCACGCCTTTGTGCGTGGCCACTGCTCGGAGGATCGCGTTGAGCGTGCCCACGCGCAATGGATTGTGATTGGGAACGGCCAGCCGTTGATGGCTCGGCATCTCGGTTTGCAGGATGATGTGGCTGCCTTCCTGATGCACCTGGCGATAGCCCCAGTCGCGGCACAGCACTTTAAGCAACTACGCCCCGCTTAAATCCCGTGGCACTTTCATGCGCTGGCCAGCAATTCGTCCCGAACCAGATGCAGCCGGATTTGCCGGGGGGCCGGGCCCGGCTGGTCGAAGTAATAGGCGCGCACGGCTTCCTTGACGTTCTGCCGCACGGCTTCCCACGTTTCGCCTTGCGTAAAGATGTTTTCCGAAAGACATTCGGCGCAAAAACCGCCGTCTGCTTCCTGCGTCACTTCAAATACCAGTTCGCTCATGCGCGTATAATATCGCCTTTTGCGGCGGGCTGGCAAGTCACACCCGGCTTGGTTTCGGGCAGCCTGGCCGGGTGCGTCGGGCGCTGGTCTTCACTCAGAACACCCAAAGAGAAAGCCAAGCCAAATGACCAACCCGTCGCATCGGTAGCCGTCCGCAAGGACATGGTCCCAAATAAGGTGACATACCCATCCTGATTCGTCTGCGCAACGCTGCGCCCATCGCTGTCGTAAACCGTTTCAGTCGCCGTGCCGCCAGGATACTTAGCCTGGATTTGCCGGTTCAGCGCGTCATAAGCCTACCCAGGGAAAATCGCAACGAAAAATTCCCCAACCCTGAAATCGGTTGATCCTGTCTTTGTGTTCTTTGCGTTCTTTGTGGTTAAATCTCGATTCTCATTCGCGTCCATTCGCGCCATTCGCGAATTCCCCCCCTTCCTTGCTTCTCATCCGCTCTTGCGTCGTCCTCAGACCCCAGCACGTCTGCATAAACAAGTTTCCCAGTTTCCATTTCATCTTCAACCACAACCTTTGGAACTTTTTGGAACCTTTTGAAACCCAGCCGCGCTAAATATCCTTACGTTAACGCAGCGAGAGTGTATAAACATTTGCAAAAAACGTCCCCGATTTTACCCGCTTCGTTTCCTTGCCCAAAATCTCTCAATTTCCCAATAAAAACGCCAAAAATGACCCGTTTTTTGCGTTCGTTTCCCCGTTTCCTTCCCATACACAAAAAAAGTGTACCGGACCCCCTCCGCCGCCGCGTCCCCGTCCCCTCCAGTCGCCAGATTCGGGTCTTTTTTACCGAAAACGTCCCAACCCCGAAAAGCGCTCGTCCTCATCGAAAATTCCCTTTCCCAGGCCCGTCCCGGTCTGGAGAAGGAGATCGAAAATTATTTCTCGAAGCATGACCGGCGGTTGAACCTTGTCCGTTCACCGTTGCCGGTCGTCGGCGGCGAGCATTCAAAAAACTCCATCCCGCTGGTCACGAAAACTTTCACAAATTATCTATCGCCAGTCCTGCCTGGCCGCCGTGGGAGGCGGCGAAAGACTGGCGAAAAAGTTACGGCCACGCTCAAAGCGAGGCAACGGAGAGCGCCAAAACGTGAACGAGGTGCCCGGACGGCCCGGCTGGCCGACCGGAACGCTTGACATTCCGTCCGGTTGGGGCCACATTCTCGTCATCAAAGGACTTTACACAATGGAGGGGCAACCGCAGAATGACCGTGTGTTGACTGAAGGAGCATCCAGGGTTCAGCCGGCGCAATCTCCATCGACCATTCGGTTGGGCGGATTTGCGGAGGATTTGAACACAACCATATTGC
>JBOHXA010000429.1:0-1604 GCA_050737335.1 Limisphaerales bacterium
GTTAGTGGTAGATCCATCCTTGCTGCTATCGGCTGTGCCCGTAGCGGTGGTGGAAAAACTGACATTGCCGCCTTCAATAGTCGCATTGCCGATGTTGATGATCGCCGAAGCGCTGGCCGCGGCGTTCTCGTCAGTTTGGGTGGCGGTGAAGGTCACGTCGCCGGCGGTATAGCCGTTCGTTGCCTGTGCCAGGATCTCCGACCCGTCCCCCACCGTGATTGTAGGCGTCTCGGTGGCAGGAGTTGTTGAGGGGGTTGCCGTGAAAGTGATGTTCCCCGAATTGCCGGTGGAAGCGCCGGTAAGCTGGTTCGCCCCGCTCGCGGTGTTCCGAGAAGAAATAGTTGTTCCTGGTTGAACGGTAATCGTATCTCCTGAGTAGTTCAAGTCAGCGCCGCCGCTGGTTATCGTTCCGCTCAGATCGAGATCGGTGGGATCAAACGAAACTTTGCCGGCATTTCCTTGTGTCGCGCCGGCGCTGAACGTCCCGCCGTCCAGCGTAAGAGTTCCCTTGGCGCTAAACTCGACGCTCCCGCCATTGCCGGAAGCGCCTCCGCCATTCGCCTCAACAATTGCCGGAGCGTTAGCGGCCGCGTTTTGAGTCGCAACCATCTGAATGTTGCCGCCGTTTGAGTTAGAACCCTCACCGTTGGCGGCAACCGTTGAGCCGGAATCGAGCTTCACATTCTGCCCCGCCTGAACGTTCACGTTCCCGGCGTTCAAGTTGCTTGCGCCGTTGGTCGCAATCGTTCCGGAGTTCTCAAAGTCTCCGGAGGCTTGAATGACGATGTTGCCGTTTTGAACGGCAATTGAAGAGGCGTTGCGGAGTCCGTTGGTGTTCACCACATCGCTGAAGTCGGGGTTGCTGCCTGAAAAAACCGCTCCCGATTGGATGACTCCCGAGTTGGAGACCGTTCCGCCATAAAGGCCAATGCCTGCCACCGCGTTGATGGTTCCTTTAATGGAAATCCAACCGTCCGGGCTGATGGGGACCGTGCCGTTCAGAAGCGCCGCCGTGGCTGCTGGTGAGGGATTGCCCGGCGCGATAAAAAACTGACTCATAAAATCCTGGGTGGGAGTGAGCGCCGTAAACGATCCAACGTTGACCACCCCGCTCGCGCCCACAATGACGCCGTATGGATCGGCGAAAAATATGTTGCCGCCGATTTTGCCGCCTTCAATGCCATTCAGAATGCCCTCAATGTTAGCTGCCTGGGAGTTGACCAAGTTGAGAAGGTTAACGGTTCCGTTTGGAAGATAAAGGTTGGCGGTTGATCCGGACTTCACGGTAAAGGCCGAAAAGGAATTGTAGGCGTTATTACCGCTGACGGTAGAAGTGGTTACGTTGGTCACGTTTCCGTTAATGTTGACTTGGGTTTGAGTATTCCCGTCGGTTTTGATCTGAGCGCAGAGGGGGTAGGCGGCCAGCAGAAAAGCTGCCACCATCAAAGCACCACGAAGCTTAGATATCGGACCCGGCCGGCCTGTCCCCTGAAACCGAGGCGTGACCGCTCTTTGGTCGCGCATGCACTTCGAACAATACGTCGCCCCCGCTAGTGCCCCTCTCACGATTGATGCACCGCCTCACCGAGTTGTCTAGTTTGGAG
>JBOHXA010000430.1:0-1584 GCA_050737335.1 Limisphaerales bacterium
ACTTTGTCCTTTGTCAAAATCTGCGCGACGACGATACCTTCAAATTCGCCGCCGATTTTTTGGACGCCTTCGACTTCGAGGCCCAGCATGGTCAGCCGTTGAACCGTTTCGTCCACGGACCCGTTGAAATGCGCGTATTGTTTGAGCCAGTTAAATGGGACTTTCATGCAAAATTGTCAGTCAGGCGGTCGAATAAACGGGCCTTGAGAATCGCAGTTTACGGCGATTTTACCAAGAATTTTTTGATTTTTCATTTCCCGCGTTTTGATTCACATTTGATCCATGCCTTTAGCGTTCACGAAATATCATGCATTGGGAAACGATTATTTGGTCATGGACCCAAAAAATCTGCCTTCGTCGCTGACACCGCAGCAGATCAAGATCATCTGTCACCGCAATTACGGGGTGGGTTCGGACGGCATTTTGGCCGGGCCGTTGCCATCCAAAAAGGCGCAATTTGGCGTGCGGATTTTCAATCCGGACGGCAGCGAGGCGGAGAAGAGCGGCAACGGCTTGCGAATATTCTCGCGGTATCTATGGGACAAAAAGCTGGTGGGCAGCGAGGAATTTTCGGTGGAAACGGCGGGAGGGATTGCGCTGGCGACGGTGATGCAGCGGGGCAAGCTGGTGCGGGTCGAGATGGGCCGGGTCAGCTTTTGGAGCGATGAAATTCCGGTGGCGGGGCCGCGCCGGGAAGTGATCAATGAACCGATCCATCTGAGAGGCGAACGGTATAACTTTTGCGCCGCGACGATCGGCAATCCGCATTGTGTTTTGCCGCTCCAGAAAATCAGCGAAGAGTTCGCCCGGCAGATTGGGCCGCTGCTGGAGACGCACCTGCGATTTCCGAACCGGACGAACGTCCAACTGATGAAGGTCCTGGATCGGGGCAACATTCAGATCGAAATTTGGGAACGGGGCGCCGGCTACACTCTGGCCAGCGGGACCAGCAGTTGCGCGGCGGCGGCGGTGGCGCGCAAGCTGGGGTTGGTGGACCGGAACGTGAGCGTTCAAATGCCCGGCGGCAAAATTGACATTGAAATTGGAGACGATTACTCGATCCGAATGACCGGAGGCGTGACGAAAGTCGCCGACGGGACGATGGCCCGGGAGATGTTTGCCATGGTGTCCGAGCCTCGACCGTCAGGGATTTGACGTTGCTCAAAATTAATTCGCTGCCATTGGCGTCATACGCGGATTAAAAATTCCGGTTTGTTTTTCGGCCTTTCGGCCTTTCAGAAATTGCTCCCTGACGGTCGCGGCTGACTCTGGCAGGTTCTACTTTAGTTTTGCGCTCCAACTTTATATCTTGGCCCCATGAAAGGCATCATTCTGGCGGGCGGTTCCGGTTCCCGATTGTATCCGCTAACGCTCGTGGCCAGCAAACAACTTCAGCCTGTCTATGACAAGCCGATGGTTTATTACGCCCTCACGACCCTCATCGAAGGGGGCATTCGCGAGCTTTGCCTCATCTCCACGCCGCAGGATCTTCCCCGCTTTCAACAATTGCTCGGCGACGGCTCGCGTTTCGGCGTTTCCATCGGCTATCGCGAGCAACCCAGGCCCGGCGGCATCGCCCAGGCC
>JBOHXA010000431.1:0-1048 GCA_050737335.1 Limisphaerales bacterium
GGCCATTTGAATCAGCGCACGAGGCTGATTTTCAGCAAACGATTTTTCGAGGTCGGTGATGCCTTCAACCTGGCAGTCACGCATTCCCTGCGTCGGCAATGGTGGCAGATGCTGAAGACGGGTGCGAAGCGTGTCGGGTTGAGTCAACCATTCGGCGAGCGTTTCGGGCCGATGAAAATTGAACACTGACCGAGAACGCGGGTCGGGATCGCGTTCATCACGAAAAAAAGTTTCGACGCCGGTGGATTCGTAAAGAAAGGGCAGCGAGCCGGGGACAATGGCCTGTATGAAATCCGGGAGGTTCGCGCCATAATGACCGGACTGCTCGGCAACCATGGAAAGCGTTGTGCCCTCTTTTTTTGCCTCGACCACGCCGAGAGCGTTGCGATCCACCAACAATAAATAGTCACAGCGTCCGGATTTGAGCGGGACTTCGCGCAACGCGATACCGCGCCCGGCGGAAGGGTTGAACGCCTTGTAATCTTGAACAATCCACCCGGCCGCGACAAGCTTCGCATCAATCTGCTGGCGGGCTTGTTGTTCGGGAGTCATGTGTAAAAATTTTTGATAAGTGGGATTGGCAATTATCGTAATGCGCGACGATTTTTTGCAATTGCAAAACCGTTCACGACGTTGGGTTCATCAAGATTCATACAGGTGCCGATTGGTTAAAATGTTTCTCGAAGTCGCCGACGACGCGGAGGATTTCGTCGAACTTCGGAACGTCGCCGAAAAACATTTCGCCCCGCATGGTTTGGTAATCCTGTCGCCAAGCGGCCAGGTGGTCGTCCGATGGGATGAGTCGGAGCAAGCCGGGGCGGAGCGTGGTATAATCCACCCACGACCAACGGAAGAAAATTTCACGGTGAGCGGCGACACGTTGGAACAAGCCCGGATCAGCCATCGCTTGCGCGGCAACGCCCTTGTTGATGAGACACCAGAGGTCGTAGTAATGGCGGGCGAGACGCACTTTGCGCGGTTTGTCCGCCGGACGAAAATTTTCCTCGTGGACGAGCATGGCCTTTTCCCAGAACGTGCGGCGCGGAGC
>JBOHXA010000432.1:0-14421 GCA_050737335.1 Limisphaerales bacterium
TCTCAAGGCTGTCGGTCTTGACGCTGTCTATGCCCAGCGCTATCCGCATGAATTTTCAGGGGGCCAACGCCAGCGCATTGGCATTGCGCGCGCATTGGCGGTCGAACCCAAACTCATCATCTGTGACGAGCCGGTAAGCGCTCTGGACGTTTCGGTCCAGGCGCAAATCATTAATTTATTGTGCGATTTGCAGCAGAAACACGGCATCGCCTACCTTTTCATTGCGCACGATTTGGCCGTGGTCGAGCACATCAGCCATCGTGTCCTGGTCATGTACCTTGGAAAAATCGTTGAAACCGCCGAAGCGAAAAGCCTGACCCGCGACCCGCAACATCCCTACACCCAGGCGCTGATCTCCGCCGTGCCGGAAGTGGACCCGGAAACAAAACGCAAACGAATCGTTTTGCCGGGCGACGTTCCTTCCCCGATTCATCCCCCGTCGGGTTGCCCGTTTCACCCGCGTTGTCCCATCGCCCAATTTCCCATATGCCAAAAGGTTTTTCCGGAGTTTCGAGAAGTAAAAAGGGGTACGCGCGCGTCGTGCCATTTTGCGGGGAAAAGGATTGATGCAGCGAAGTAAAGGATTTTTGATCGGGATGCGATGTGTCAGGGGCCGCGCAGAATCGGACATTGACATTCCATAACGATGATATTTGTCGCGAGAACAATCCGGCCGATTCGATATTTTCATTTTTGCTTGGAATTGCCCCCTTTCCTTTAAACAATGCGCCGCCCGGCAACATGAAGCGGATTTTCAAATGGGCGATTGGGGTGCTGGTCATCGCGTTTGGCGCGCTGCAATTGGTGCGGCCGGCGCGGACAAATCCGCCGGTAAAAACCGATTTTTTGACGGCCACGGCCGCGCCGCCGGACGTGGCGGCGATGTTCCGGGCTGCTTGCTATGACTGTCATTCGGACCAAACACGCTGGCCGTGGTATAGTCGGATTGCGCCGGTATCCTGGCAGGTTGCCGCGGACGTCAACCGGGGCCGCCACCACGTCAATTTATCCGAGTGGCCCGCGGACAGACCTGACTTGGCGCGAAAGAAAATCGAGGACATGAGCGATGCAATTGACGACGGCGATATGCCGATAGAAAAATACACGCTGATTCACAAGGACGCGCGCCTGACTTCGCAACAGCGGGACAGGCTTACGCAATGGCTGGATGCGCGGGCGTCGGCGCTGGAAGCCAAGGCGGAAAAAAAATAGCATGCTCAAAAGCGAATTTATTCCCGCGGCGGAGAACACGTCCAAACGCCTTATGGTGATGCTGCATGGACTGGGGGACAGCGTGGAAGGCTATCGGTGGCTGCCGGCGGCGATGGATCTGCCGTGGCTCAATTATCTGCTGGTCAACGCGCCGGATGCCTATTTTGGCGGGTTTTCATGGTTTGATTATCCGAACAACATGCCGCCGGGGATATTGCGGAGCCGGAAGCTACTTTTCGATTTGCTCGATGGACTGCAAATCAAAGGATTTGCGCCGCGGGAGGTGACCCTGGCGGGCTTTTCGCAGGGAGGTCTGATGACCATGGATGTGGGTTTGCGCTACCCGCTCCGGTTGGCCGGGCTGGTTGACGTCAGCGGCTGGATTTTTGAAATTGAAAAACTGTTGAAGGAACTTTCGTCCATAGCGCGGGAACAACGGTTGTTCATTTCACATGGACCGTTTGACCCACTGATTCCGTTCGAGCCAGTGAAGGAACAGGCGCGCAGGCTCAAAGACGCGGGGTTGAACGTGGCATGGCACGAGTTTCCCAAAGGCCACACATTTTATGGCGAGGAAGAATTGGCGAGGCTGCGTGAATTTGTGCGCGCCGGATATGAGTAAAATGTTTGACATTTCAAATCCAGCGTATTAGCGTGGTTCTCGGCGAGGGGAGGGGCTACTAGGGAGGGGCTACTAAAGTGTGAATTGTAGATTCTGTTGATCATGCATAATACATTTGAGGACATACGCGAGCAAATTCACGAGATTCGCAATTTGCTAGGCCCGATAGATATTAAACTCGATAACCTGGACCATAAGATTTCAGCCAGCCGGATTTCATTCGAGTCAAGCGCCGCGGACCTGCACGCAAAAATCGCCGCCGAATCATTAAGAATCACTCAATATTGGGACTCAGTCTCCAACCATTCCGTTCAATTGGCACAGCAATTTGAACGGATTCGGAGGATAGAATCGCTCCTGAAAATACCCGAGGGGATCGAAAAGCCGGTTCCCGTCGCGCCAGTCCACGAGGACAAGCTGAATCCGGAAGTGATTCCTCCACAAAAGCCGCAAGTGTAAATCATTAACGGGTAACCTGCCGGGCCAATCCCGGGTCTTCGGAAGGATACCGAGACGGCTTTTCCGGTGCTGTTTTTATGCGAAGAATTGCTCTACTTGCCGTTTTCTTCTCACATATTTGCTGGACTGCCAGGGCGCAGCCGTTCATGGAACGGATGGGGAAGCTGCGGACGCAATTTGAACGACAATTCCAGATTCCGATGCAATGGCGATTTGCGGCCGCGGACATTCCGAATTGTGAAAAACCGAATTTCAATGACCGTTCCTGGCCGGCCATCCATCCACCCTATTCGTGGCCGGGCACCAATACGGTTTGGTTCCGATCCGCAGTGACCATTCCGGCAAGAGTCAGCGGCCAAGCCACGGCAAATTTTCCGCTCATTCTCGAACTGGCGATGGCAAACCATGGGGAAATGTATGTGGACGGTCGGCTCATTGCGGAAGCGGGACGGCTCAGCGGCCTTGAGACGCTGGCGCAAGAGGCGAGAGCGGGCGAAACGATTGCGGTGGCTGTCAAGGTGAGGGGACAGCTCCATAATACCTTCAATAGCGCGCGGCTCTATTGCGAAATCCTGCCGGATTTTGGACGCTACCTGGAGGAGATCACGTTTGTGAGGGACCTCATGCCGGAACTTTCCGGGCAGGAACAGGCCGTCGTGACCAGCGCGTTGAACGCGAGCGAAAAATTCATTCAATTTTCAGCCGTGACTGCTGACAACGTGAATGCCGTGCGCGCGCAACTGGCATCGGCCCGCGCGGCATTGCTGCCGGTGGCCGGGATCAGCCGGAAGTACGACGTTTATTACATTGGCCATTCGCACATTGATATGAACTGGCTGTGGACGTGGCCTGAGACAATTGATATCTGCCATCGCACGTGGAACAGCGCGATGAATCTCATGGATGAATTTCCCGATTTTAGATATGTGCAAAGCCAGCCCGCCGCATACGCGCCCATAGAAAGGGAATATCCCGAGGAATTCAAACGGATGCAAAAAATGTCCGCCGAAGGGCGATGGGACATTGTGGGCGGACTTTGGAATGAATCGGACACGGACATCCCGAGCGGCGAAGGGCTGGCGCGTTCGTTCCTGATCGGTCAAACCTATTTTAAATCCAAATTTGGAAAGTACGCGGTCACGGGCTGGTTGCCCGATTCGTTTGGCCATACGTGGCAGCTCCCGCAAATCATGGAATTGTGCGGGATAAAATACTATTACCACATGCGCTGTGGCAACGGCATGGAATTAACGTGGTGGCAATCGCCGGACGGCTCGCGGGTCCTAAAGGCAAATACGCCTTCCTACGATGCCAAACCCGGCCTGGATCAGTTGATTGTGCCGATGCAAAACCAGGCGCGCTTCAACATGCCGCAATCGGTGGTGATATTCGGCGTGGGCGACCACGGCGGCGGCCCGACGCGCCGGCAGATTTTGCGTATTCAATCCTATCAGAAGGACCCGATTTTCCCGAAGGTGCATTTTATCAGCGCGGACGATTATTTTGAGCAACTTTCCCAACAGCCGACCGCTTCCACTCTGCCGGTGGTGGACGACGATCTTCAATACACATTCGAGGGCTGCTACACGACGCACGCGGACATGAAGAAGGCGATACGCAGCAGCGAGAACAATTTATATTCAGCCGAGGCGCTCAGTTCTCTTGCGGCCATGACGGGGCAGCCTTACCCGACGGAGGGTTTCGATGAGGCATGGAAGCCGACGGCATTTGCGCAATTTCATGACATCGCGGCAGGCTCGGCCATCCACTCGACTTACGATTGGATGCATGCGCAACTGGCGCCTGCCTTCGCATTTGAGAAAGAGCAGACCGACAGAAGCCTGGGCGCCTTGACCTCTGACGCGGATACGCGCGGACCGGGTCCGATCGCGATTGCTGTTTGGAATACGCTTTCATTTGCGCGCGATGACGTAGTCAAAGCACCCCTGGCAGACGCGGAGCAGTATCATTCCGTAACGGACAAGGCGGGCCGCAGATTTCCCGCCCAGGCATTGGATGGCGACACGCTCGTTTTTATCGCGCGCGGCGTTCCGGCTTTTGGATACGAAGTTTATTTTCCCTCGACTGACTCCTCTTCGACGGATGACATCAGGTTGAAGCACACGGGCGACGGGTATGAAATCGAAACGCCGGCATTTGATCTTCGAATTAACAAGGCGACGGGTGATTTTTCGCGGCTGTATGCGAAATCGGCCCATTGGAATGTTTTTGGCGACGCGTCGGACGCCGATGCCTTTGAATTGCTGGGAGATAACGGGACAGCCTGGACCATCCGTTACACGGGCGCCGATAAAATTTTGAGCGGGGAGGGGGCAAGGGTTACCATTTTGGACGACGGACCGGTTTTCGCGCGCGCGCGCGAAAGCCATTTTTTCGGCAAATCCTCATACACGCGCGATATAATCGTATATGGCGCGCTTGATCGCATAGACATTCCCACGGCGATCAACTGGCGTGAAAAGGCTGAATTGCTAAAAATCCGGTTGCCGATCAATGCCACACATATCGAAGCCGCCGCGCAGATCCCGTTCGGAAGCAAGGCCCGGCCAACCAATGGACAGGAGTGCCCGGGCCAGGAGTGGATGGACGTGAGCGCAACGGTCCCCGTTCACGTGACGAACGCCGTGCGGCTGGATTTATCGCCATTTTTCAATTCCCAACGCGCGGACAATTTCGACGGGGAGGGCGGGAAGTATTCGGCATGGCTTTTGCCCGAGGCGGGCGTCCACCGGCTGGGCAGTTATCAGGCGCCATTCAACCTTCCGGGCTACCACGCCGATCAGCCTGACAATGTTGCCGCAGCCGGACAGGAGATCTCGATCCCTGGCGGCGCCAATGGCGACACACTGTTTTTGCTGGCCGCACGATCGAAAGGAATAATTGGAACGGACATTGGTTTTCGCTTTCCTGACGGCAACACGGAGTTCCGGGCCTTTGACTTGAACAATTGGAAGGTGGATGCCTTTGCGGATAACGAAGTCGGATTTGCGTTTTCAATGAATGCAGGCGGGACCACCGCGTTGCCGGAACCAGGAATCATTAACGCTGCCCGGGCACATCGTCGCAAAAGGGGTCGTGGCACTGTGCCGACCATGTGGATTGTTGAAGTTCCGATTCCTCAAGGGGCCAGCGCCCTGGTGTTGCCACGGGACGATGGCTTCCATTTATTCGCCGCCACGGTGGCGGCGAACCCTCAAGCGCCAGCGACTTACGGTTTGAGCGTGCTGAATGATTCCAAGTACGGATTTGACGTGACCCACGGCGTCTTTCGCCTGACAGCATTGCGGTCGTCCGGCAGGCCGGATCCTGATCCCGATGACGGCATCCAACAGTTTACTTATAGTCTTTACCCTCACCCGGGCGATTGGGCGGCGGCCCGGACGGATGAGCGGGCGCGGGGCCTGAATATTCCATTGTTGGCCGTGGTTACAACGCCGCATCCTCCCGCGCGTCAGGTCCCCAGGATTGCGCTGGAGAACGCCGGGGCCGAAGGCGACCTCATTGTGACGGCATTGAAAAAAGCTGAAGACGGAAACGGCTATATACTGCGATTTTACGAGGCGGACGGCCAGGACACGCGCGCGCGCATTCATTTTGATGAGCCGATGCGCGTAACGGAAACGGACATTTTAGAACGGCCGCTTGTGAAGCAAGCGGTGGAGAATCAAGGCGATTCGGCGACTTTGCCCGTGGGACATAATCGGATTGTGACGGTCCGGTTTGTGCCGGTTTCATCTTAACGCTATTCCTGGCTGTCGCATGACCTATCAAGCGGCCATCCAATACCTCTACGGCTTGCGCCTGTTTGGCGCGAAGCTCGGCCTGGAGAATACTCGTAAGCTGGCGGCACTGGCCGGTCATCCTGAGCGAAGGCTCCGATTCATCCACCTGGCCGGCACCAACGGCAAAGGTTCCACGTGCGCCATGCTCGAAAGCATTTATCGGCAAGCCGGGTTGCGCACCGGCCTCTTTGTCTCGCCGCATTTGGTTTCCTTTCGCGAGCGAATTCAAATCGGGCGCGAATTGATTTCCGAGCGCGACGTGGTCCGGTGGGTTGAAAAATTCCAGGCATTGCTTGCCGAATTTCCTGACGACCAACATCCGACTTTTTTTGAGGTGGTCACGGTGATGGCGCTGGATTTTTTTGCGGAAAAACGCTGTGATCTTGTGATTTGGGAAACGGGATTGGGCGGCCGGCTGGATGCGACCAACATTGTCACGCCGCTGGCCTGTGCCATCACCAATATCGCGCTGGATCATCAACAATGGCTTGGCGACACCCTGGAAAAGATCGCATTTGAAAAAGCCGGCATCCTTAAGCCGGGCATCCCGGTGGCGACGGCCGCCGATGAACCGGAAGCGCTGAATGTCATACGCAACGTCGCGAATCAAAAGAAAGCGCCCTTGACCATCCTGGGCGCAATTCCCAGCGGCCAGGTTCCTGAGGTTCTGCCCCTGCGCGGCGAACATCAAAAACGCAACGCGGCGCTGGCCATGTGCGTCGTGAATTTGCTGCAAAAGACAATTGCGGTGTCGCCTGAACAAATCCAGGCCGGCCTGAAAGAAGTCCGGTGGCCCGGGCGATTGCAATTGTTGGAACGGCCGGGCGGGACAAAAGTTCTGCTCGACGGCGCGCATAATATCGCCGGCGCAACCGCGCTGCGTGAAACGATCGAGCAGGATTTTGCGGGTGCAAACAAGACCCTCATTCTTGGAATCCTCGAAGACAAGGATTGGCGGCGGGTGTGTCAAATCCTCTCGCCTGTGGCGTCGGAAATCCGGACCGTGCCCGTGCCAAGCCGGCGCACGGCCAATCCAGATGAATTGACCGAAGCGTGCCGGGCCGCGAATCCCTGGGCGAACGTTTCGGCATGCCAATCGTTGAATGAAGCCTTGCGCGCGGCCGCGTCCAGCCATTTCATCATTATCACGGGTTCGTTGTATCTCATTGGCGAGGCATTGGAATTGTTGGGAGAGATTCCGCACGCAAACAGCGAAAGGGAATTGAATGAGTGGGGAAACGTTGAAGCGTCGAAGGGTTTGAATTGTTGAAACGTCGAATCACCTGATTCATTCATTTGCGAAAATCCAACAATGGATTAAGTTGTGCCATGAGCACAAGGAGGCTTGGTTCGGTCATCGTGGCAGTCATGCTTTGCGTGGCTTTTTTCCTCACCCTGACTGGCTGCGTCGGATATGTGGGTCCCGACGATGACGGCGGAGGCGCTGTCTATGTGACGCCTCCGGCGCCGGACGTGGTTATTTTTGGCGGGGACTACGACCGGCCGCACGATGTGCATGCCTATAGCCATCGTGGATTTGAAAGCCGCGCTGACGCTCGCCATGGTGGCCATGGCGACGGCGGCCATCGGCGTTAGAACAACACGAATAAAACAATGAAACCCGCACGGTATTTTAACCATTTTATCCGCTGTTCAACGATCGCGCTGTTGGCGTGTCTTGTTCCGGAGGTGACTCGCGCCCAGGAACCGTCCGACTCGCCCGCGCCCGGGCAGCAAACCTTTGCCTCCCCGGATGAGGCGGTGACCGCCCTGCGTACCGCGGTTGAATCCGACGACCACGCCGTCCTGGACAAGATTTTCGGGCCTGAACTTCACTCGCTTCGCACGGGCGACAAAGTACAGGACGCAAAAAATGCTCATCGGTTTGCCCGGGCGATGGCGGAGAACTGCCAGCTCGACAAACAAAGCGACAATGAAATCTTTATTGAAGTGGGCACAAACGACTGGCCAATGCCGGTCCCGCTCGTGCAAACAAACGGCCAATGGTTTTTCGACACGCCGGCGGGCAAAGAGGAAGTCATTGACCGGCACATCGGCAAGGACGAGCTGACCGCCATCGGCGTTTGCCGCGCTTACGTAGATGCACAGCGGCAATTCGCCGCGATGAACGGAGGCGTCTATGCGGAAAAGTTCGAAAGTTCGGAGGGCAAGAGAGACGGTCTCTATTGGCCATCAGCGGAAAATGAGCCGGCTTCGGCCTTCGGGCCATTGGTTGCGGAAGCTGACATGGAGGGTTACAGCGGCGGAAAAGGCCCGCAACCCTTCCACGGTTATTATTTCAAAATTCTGACGCGGCAAGGCCGGGACGCTCCCGGAGGGAAAATGGATTACAAGAGCGACGGCAGTTTGAAAAACGGTTTCGCCCTCGTCGCCTGGCCCCAGCATTGGGATCAATCCGGTGTGATGACTTTTATCGTCAATCAGGACGGCCAGGTCTATCAAAGAAACTTTGGGGAAAAAACCCCACGCAATGCCTCAAGAATAAAAGAGTATAATCCCGACAGCCGATGGCAATTGGTCCACGACGAGGGAATACGGGATATCATGTTGGAAAGATAGGCTTCAGCTTAGTTATCGAATGCCCGTTCTGCAGCCGTCGTCAGTGGGCGTTACGCTTGCTAATTTTGGCGTTCTTTGCCGGAAATGCATTCTATTCACGTGACAATCCGCTCTATTACCTGTTGCCCAGCTTCGCGCCGTTCAATATTTGTTTCAAAATCCTCAACGGCGCCGTCGTAAACGGACACGATGTCGTCTGATTGACGCTTTATGCCGCGGATTTTGTCATTTTTATGTTGCTGGCCGCCTGGTGGCGCTTTCAAAGCAAAGAGGTTTGTTGAAAACCGCCGGCATTTCACGAAATGCGGGCAGCGCCTTTGACTTTACAGCGCTTATTTTTTTTCCTAAATAAAGAGGGATGCAATCTTCGTTGGGCTTATCAAACGGTTTTTCACGCCGTGACTTTATTAAAACGTGTTCGATTGGAACCGCCGCCCTGGCTTCCGGCTCGGTGCTCGGATTTTTTGGCGGCGCAAAGGCTCGCGCCGCTTCCTACGCGGGCGCGGCCCGATATTCATTTTCATTGGACCAGAACTGGCTTTTCGGCGGCAGATGGAACGGCGACTCGAATTATCTTCAACCGGGCTATGATGAATCAGGTTTCGAAAAGGTCACGCTCCCGCACTGTGTCGCAAAACTGTCGTGGGAAGGATGGGTCCCGGATGACTGGGCCGGCGTATGGGTTTATCGCCGACACTTTGCCGCGCGGGATGAATTTAAGAACCGCCGCGTCTTTTTGGATTTCGATGGTGTGATGAGCCGGGCCATGCCCGTGTTGAACGGCCATGCCCTGCCCGAACATCTCGGCGGGTATTTGCCCTTTCACTATGAAATCACCAGCCTGCTTGGCGGAAAAAATGTCCTGGGCGTGGCCATTGATTCGCGCTGGTTGAGCGTGCCGCCCGACGGCTACGAAAGAGGACCGGACGAAATTGATTTTTTTGAGCCCGGCGGGATCGTCCGTTCTGTCCGGCTCCGCGCGGTGCCACAAATTTTTATCGCCGACGTTTTCGCCAAACCGGTCAAGGTTTTGGATGCCGACCGCCGCGTTGAAGTGGGCTGTTCTATTGATGCGGGAGTTCTCCCGCAAAAATCATTAAGACTCCAGGCGGACCTGATGGACGGTGATCGCCGGGTGGCGACAGATTCGAAGTCGCTCGATATTTCGCAGACCGGACTAATTCGGGCGAGCCTTACGCTGTCGGATCTGGGCGACGTGAATCTGTGGGGACCGGAGACGCCGCAACTTTATGATGTTGTGGTCACGCTTTATGCGGATGACCAGCCATTGCACGATTACCGCGCGCGCATCGGCTTGCGCGAGGCGCGTTTTGAATTGGACGGATTTTTTCTGAACGGCCGGCGGCTTGAATTGTTCGGCCTTTGCCGGCATGAATTGCTTCCGTACAGGGGGTTTGCCATGCCTCCGCGTGTGATGCGGCGCGACGCTGAAATTCTCAGGCGCGACTTTAACTGCAACGCGGTCCGTTGCTCGCATTACCCGCAATCGCCGGCGTTTTTGGACGCGTGCGATGAGCTGGGCCTGATGGTATGGGAAGAACTGCCCGGCTGGCACTATATTGGAAACCAGGCATGGCAGGATTTGGCTGTGCGCGACGTCCGCGACATGGTCCGGCGTGACCGGAACCGGCCGTCGGTGATTATCTGGGGCGTTCGGATCAATGAATCAGCCAATGTTCCGGAACTTTATAAGCGCACCACCGCCGCGGCAAAGGAACTCGATGACACGCGCCCGGCATCGGGCGCAATGGACCGATACAGCCTGAAAGGGTGGTCCGAAGACGTCTATGCCTTCAACGATTATAGTCACGACGAAAAGACCGGCAAACTGCGCTTGAAGCAGCCTCTTCCGGGCGTGCCGTTTTTGCTGACCGAAACGATCGGGCAACTCGTCGGCCCCGGGCCCAGTTCCGGCCATCGCTACCGGCGCGGGGGCGACCCCGCATTGCAGGAGAAACAAGCCCTTTACCATGCCCAGGCCCACGAGCAGGTGGCCGCCAATCCGCGTTTTTGCGGCGCTATCGCCTGGTGTGCCTTCGATTATCCCAGCGGCGAAAATCCGTATAATCAAATTAAATGCCCGGGGGTGGCCGACATTTTCAGGATACCGAAACTGGGCGCCACCTTTTATCAGGCGCAGGTCAGCCCGAAGGCGCGTCCGGTGATTGAGCCCAATTTTTACTGGGATTTTGGGCCGCGAACTCCCAATGGTCCGGGTAAAAATGTCACCATCTTTTCAAATTGCGATCGTCTGGAGATTTTTGTGCATAACAAGAAAGTGGCTTCGCTCACGCCCGACCGCGCGAACTTTCCGCATTTGAAATATCCTCCGTTCTTTTGCGATTTGGAGATTGCCAATCCCCGTGGCGCCGGTAAAAAGAAAATGCCTCCGCCCGAACTGCGTATTGACGGTTACGTGGACGATAAGATGGCGCGTTCAAGGTCATTTTCGGGGGACGTTAGGAAGGACCAATTTGAATTGGTCGCCGACGACCCGACGCTGATCGCGGATGGCGCCGATGCCACGCGTTTGATTTTCAGGATATCGGATCAATTCGGCGCGCCGCGTCCATTTGCCAATGGCGCGGTCGTATTCCGTCTCGAAGGTCCTGGCGCGATTGTGGGGGACAATCCGTTTACATTATTGGACGATAGCGGTGGTGTGGGCGCGGTTTGGGTCAAGAGCCTTCCAAATGCGCCCGGTCGAATTGTCGTGCAGGCGACGTACTCGACATGGAATGAAGACGCGCAGAAAACAGTGTTTGGAAGAGTTGCGATCGAAGTTTTGCCAAACGCGGCGCCTCAAATCGCATGAGTTTAGATTAGACGAAGTCCTGTCAAACTCACTTGCGTCCTGGAGCGCGGTGGCTGCGAAACCGGTTTGCGAGTCGTGTGCGATCCGGAGACGATGTGGCCATTGAGCGGCCTGAATGAATCAGGAAGCCGCTCCAAGCGCCGACTAGACTAAATGCCCCAGTTCGACAGCGTGCTGCTGATGCTATTCACGGCTTGGAACAATTTGGGGTGGGAGTGCTCGAAGCCTTCCACCGACGAGCGCAGTTCTTCCACCGAGTGCTTCAGGGTTGCATCCTTTTCGCGGCTTGAAACCGAAGCCTTTTCCAGCGCGGTGATCTCCGTTTTTAAGGTCGCAATCAATCGAAGCATTTCCCGTTGCGCCGCCTCGCTCATAGGTTCGGCGCGGATTTTTGCCTCGATATCGCTGATGGTTTCATAGATCATGCTTAAATGTTATCCAGCGCGGCGCATTCGGCAAGGGGAAGCGGCTTAATTTCAGCAAGTCGGGCTTCAGAGCAGCCTGGGTGGAATCGCCCCGCTGCGATGAGATTTTTTTAAACTGTTTTCTTAAGAGTGAAATGGTTACCATCGGCTCATGTCACGTAAGATGTCAGAGCCGCATCACGGCTGGAATGATGTGGTTGGGGTCGTTCTATTGGTTGCCGCGGTGTTGCTGCTGGTTTCACAATGGTCGTTTGATCGTTATGATATTTCTTTTGTTCGCGTTCCTCCCAACAAACCGGTGAGCAATTGGATCGGATCGTGGGGAGCGTACGTCGCCTATTCAACGTTTTTTATCTTCGGACTGGCGGCGTTTCTTGTTCCCTTTTTGATTGGCGCTTTTGGTTGTAGTTTCATTCTGAACATCTGGCCCTACTTTCGCGAGCGACGCATGCATCTGAGCATCTGGTCGCTAGTGTTTCTCTTTTCATTTTCCGGACTGTTAGATCGCACGGGAAATCTCTTGAAGCCGCTCTGGTCCAACATAGCCGCGCAAGCCGGCGGGGGTTGGCTGGGCAGCACGCTCTTTGACTCCAAATTATTTGGCGATGATTGGGGGTTTTGGGTTGTTGGGAATGTGGGCGCAATAACTGTCTATGCGGCTGTTTGCCTGATTAGCCTGTTTTTTCTTACCAATTTTCATTTGGGCAATTGGATTCGCGCCGTGGTAGCCGCAAACGGGCGGTTCGCGGGGATGAAATCGCCGCAGGACGCGAAATCACCGGAGGAAGCGGCGCTGGAACGGCGCGCGCGCGACCTCGAGAGACAGGCCAAGCAGCTTCAGGAACAGGTGGCGCGGTCCGGGTTGGGCGCCGATATGCAGCCCGTGCCGGAACCTACCGTTCGTGATTTGTCCGTGCCGCAAGCCAAAGGCCCGCGTTTCCGCAAAACCACATTGCCTGAACCCGGAAAAACCATCGAGCCTGCCGACGAAGGCCAGGTGATTCCAGCCAAAGAAGTGGCCGCTACAACAACCGAGGAAATTCTTGGCAAAAAAGCCGCCGACAAACCGGGCGCAAGACACGAAGGTCCCAATTCGGCGGAAACCAGGGCGGCCGAAAGTTCCGCTGCAAAGGACGAACCGGACAAACAGGGAAAACCGGCGGCGGAAAAAGCTGAATCGGAAATCAAAATCACCGGCGTCGCGTCGGCCAAACCCAGGGCGAAGGCCAGGCCAATTGCAGTGGCGCAGACTCCGATCATTGGCAATTACCAGTTGCCGTCTCTGGATTTCCTGCAGTTGCCGGATATGACCGTCAAGCCTACCGAGTCCCGCGAGGAACTCATGGCCAACGCGCGTCTCATGCAGCAGACGCTCGCGCAGTTCGATATCGAAGTGTCCCTTGGGGACATCACCAAAGGCCCGACGATTACCCGCTACGAATTGCATCCGGCGCCGGGTGTGAAACTGGAAAAAATCACAGCGCTCTCAAACAATATCGCGGCCGCGCTCAAGGCGGAACGCATTCATATTCTGGCGCCAGTTCCTGGAAAAAGTTCTGTCGGTGTGGAAGTGCCAAACCTGGTCAAAACCAAGGTCATCATGCGCGACCTTTTGGAATCGGATGAATGGCGCGCCACCAAGGTGCGAATTCCCCTGGCCCTGGGCAAAGACGTGTACGGCCATCCCATTGTCGCGGACCTTGCGGAAATGCCCCATCTTTTGATCGCCGGCAGCACAGGGTCCGGCAAATCTGTCTGTATCAATGCCATTATCGCGTCGTTGCTGTATCGTTTCTCTCCAGACCAATTGCGGTTTGTGATGATTGATCCCAAAGTCGTGGAACTGCAGCATTACAACGCGCTGCCTCATTTGGTCGTTCCGGTGGTGACGGACCCCAAAAAGGTCATCCTTGCATTGCGCTGGGTCGTCAATGAGATGGAGAAGAGGTACCAGATTTTTGCGAAGGTCGGCGTGCGTAATATCGGCACGTTCAATTCCCGCCCCAATAAAAAAATCATTCCCCAGGAGCCGGAACTGCCGCTCATGTCCAAAAAGGAAAAAGTCGAGCCGGGCGCCGAGGGTTTTGCCGTGGAAGTGGACGAGGAAATTGTTGTGCCCCGCGAGGAAGACATTGTCATTCCCGAAAAGCTCAGTTACATCGTTGTCATTATTGATGAATTGGCGGACCTGATGCTCGTCGCGCCAGCGGACGTGGAAATGGCCATTGCGCGAATTACACAAATGGCGCGCGCGGCGGGAATCCATTGCATCGTCGCCACGCAGCGCCCGAGCGTGGACGTCATTACCGGCGTCATCAAGGCCAATATTCCCGCGCGCATTGCGTTTCAAGTCGCGGCCAAAGTGGATTCGCGGACGATTTTGGACGCCATGGGCGCGGACAAATTGCTGGGCAAGGGCGACATGCTGTATTTGCCGCCCGGGTCTGCGAAATTGATTCGGGCGCAAGGCGCGCTCATCACGGA
>JBOHXA010000433.1:0-8924 GCA_050737335.1 Limisphaerales bacterium
TTGCTGGCCGCCCTGGCCACTGTGGAGCCGGACATGGAAATGCTGGCGTTTTTCCTGGTGCCCATCCGCGTCAAATATCTGGCGTGGTTTGGGGTGCTCGTCGCCGCCTTCTATATTGTCGTGCCGGCGGAGCCGGGCATCGCCCATGCGGCTCATTTGGGGGGGATGATCGGGGGCTTTGCCTTTGTAAGGCTATTCATCCAGCATCGCTGGCATATGCCGCAGTGGCGGTTCCCTTCGTACCGTCACCCGCCGCGTGAGCTGGCGGCCAGGCGCGCCACCAAAAAATCCTTCTGGAACGCCTCCGCGCCCATCCCGCCCGCGGAAGATTTGACGCCCGACGAGTTTGTCCAAAAAGAAGTGGACCCGATTCTTGATAAAATTTCCGCGCGCGGCATCCAAAGCCTTACCGCGCGCGAGCGGGAAATCCTCGAAAAAGCGCGCTCGAAAATGAATCGCCGCTAAAAACCCTCCTTTTTATGACCAGGCAAATCAACGGCATGTTTGTCGTCGCATTCGCCCTGCTCTTGGCGGGCTGCTCCGGGCGGTCCCAACAATCAGAATCCCTCCACACAACCGGCGTCGCAACGATGCGCTTAACCAGCGCCGCCTTTGCCGACGGGCATGCCATTCCAAAAAAATATACCTGTCATGGGCGGGACATTTCACCGCCCTTGCAGTGGAAGGACGCGCCCGCCGGGACCAAAAGCATTGCCCTGACCTGCGAAGACCCCGACGCGCCGTCGGGAACCTTCACGCATTGGGTCATTTATAACGTGCCGGCCACGGCAGGCGGATTTTCCGAAAACGTGGCGAAAACCGCAACATTGCCGGACGGCTCGCGGCAGGGCAAAAACAGCTTCGGAAACACCAGCTACAACGGTCCATGCCCGCCCGCCGGCAAAGCGCACCATTATATCTTCAAGGTGTATGCCGTTTATACGACGCTGACACTCGACTCAGCCCCAGACAAGGAAGACCTCCTCCATGCCATAAACGGCCACATCCTGGCCAAAGGCGAACTCACTGGAACGTTTCAGGATTGAAGTTTTCGCGGTTGATAACCTGCGACCGGCGGCGTCATTTAATTCTTAATGAATTAACGGCGAAGCATTTTTCCTTTCAAATCCACGGCGCGCGGGCAAAATGCCGGAAATGGGAATTTCTTTGCGCCAATTTGAAGAAATTAAACAACGCATCGGCGGCAAAAAGCGCGTCGCTTCGCCGGCTGTTGCCCCTTTGGCCTCGTCCCAAAATGGAATCGGCACGGTCATACTTGGCATTGATCCGTCCTTGCGCGGCACCGGATTTGGCATTATTCAAACAGCGCTTCCGTATCCGCGGACCCTCGCGCATGGAACAATTTCCTGCCCGCAAACGTGGGAACGTTCCCGCTGTCTTGCCCGGATATCCGAAGCTCTTCGCGCCGAGACCCGCAGACATCGTCCGGCAGTCTGTGTGGTTGAAGGCATCTTTTACGCGCAGAATTTGCAAACGGTCATGATCATGGGCGAAGCTCGCGGCGCGGCGCTCGCCGCGGTGGCCGAAAGCGGAATTGAAATCTTTGAACTGGCCCCGCGCAAAGTCAAACAGGCCGTGGCCGGCTATGGCGCCGCCCAGAAATCCGCCGTGGCAAAAATGGTGCAGCGACTGTTGAACCTTCCGGAACCGCCCGCCCCTGACGCCGCGGATGCGCTGGCGCTGGCGCTGACGCATGCGCGCGAACATTCACGGTACAATCTCACGCCGCCCAAGCGCATTTGAGGCATGATTACCTTTCTTCGCGGCAGGTTGATTGAAGCTCTTCCCACGCAGGCCATCGTGGAAGTTCAGGGCGTTGGCTATGAAGCGCTCATTCCACTGTCTTCCTTCGACAAATTGCCGCCGCCGGGCGGCGATGTGAAATTGCTCACCCAATTGGTTGTGCGCGAAGATGCCCACACCCTTTACGGTTTCATGTCCCTGGCCGAGCGCGACCTGTTTCGGCTGCTGGTTGGCACGGTTTCGGGCATCGGCCCGAAAATTGCCATCAACATTCTGAGCGGCATTTCCGTGACGGCTTTTCGCGGCGCCGTGGCCAGCGGCGATATTAAATCGCTCTCGCAAATTTCCGGCGTTGGGAAGAAAACTGCCGAGCGCATCGTGGTCGAACTCCGCGATAAAATCGGGGCCGCGGGCGCGTGGGAAGCCGCCAGCGCGCAACGGGCCCTTTCGCCCGAAGACCAAAAAATTAACGACGCGGCGCTGGCGCTGATGGCGCTGGGGTTCAAACAAATCGAAGCGCACGACGCCGTCCGCTCAGTTCACACGGCGGCGCCCCCGGACGCAACCGTGGAAGACCTGGTGCGGGCGTGTTTGAAAAAGGGAAAGTAATGGCCACGGAAAATCGCACTTCCGGCGTCGTCGTGCCTAACCAGGCCAAATGGCATCAGCATGTGGCGGCGGCGCTCATTTCCTTTTTGATTCGCTGCGTCACGGCGACGATTCGCTTCAACATGGAGGACCGCTCCGGGTATCTTCGCGCCGAACCGCCCGGAACCCTCTTTGTAGTGTGGCACAACCGGCTGGCCCTTTCGATCGCCGTGTATCAGCGTTACGTCCGCGTGTTCAATCCCCGCCGCCGGATGGCGGCAATGGTCAGCGCCAGCCGCGACGGCGGTCTGTTGGCCGAGGTCCTCGATGATCTTGGGATCGAATCCGTGCGCGGTTCGTCATCCCGGCGTGGGGCGCAGGCGATGATTGAAATGACTACGCGCGCGGAACGCGGCCTGGACCTTGCAATCACACCCGACGGGCCGCGCGGCCCGCGCTATGAAGCTCAGGAGGGCGTCATTGCGACCGCACAATTCACCGGACTGCCCATCGTGCCGGTGTCTTATCATTTAAGCTGGAAAATCCGGCTCAATAGTTGGGACCGATTTCAAATCCCCCTGCCCTTCGCGCGCTGTGACGTTGTATTTGGAAAGCCGATCTTCGTCTCGCGCGAAATCTCTGATGACGAACGCGAAGCGCTGCGAAAACAACTCGAACAATCTCTCAGGGAAATTACCAGGGATTAATCAACAGGCTGCTTTCCGGGATCCGGCCGCCGGCCGCATCGTAGCCGGGCGAAGCCCTGAGGAGCGGCTCTGATACTTGAAGCAAGACGCCGCAGCCCACGCGAATCGGAAATTCGCTCGTGGCATTTCTCTCGGTTCTTGATAAAATAGACTGAGATGCAAGTGCCGTCCAAAACGGTCGGTATGACGATGGCGCAAAGAACGGAAAGTCCTTTGCGGGACCTCGAGGCATTGATTCGTTCGCGCGCGCCAATCGTTGTCGTGGAAAGTAACGAGGAGCCGCAAGTGGTCCGGATGGTGCGGCAAATTGCCAAAAAGCTCCAGCTCAAGGCCTTTCGCTGGTCAGCCACCGAGGGCTTGCAGGCGTTCGACCAAATGGACCAGCCCAATCAACCCGTCCAAAAGTCTATTGACGTCCTGAATTACGTCAAAAGCTCGGCGCATAGTTGCCTGTTCGTGCTGTTGGATTTTCATCCGTTTTTGGATGACAACCTTCATGTGCGCAGCCTGAAAGACATCGCCTTATCCTACGAAAAGCATTATTCCACAGTCGTGCTGGTCGGTTATGTCGTGCGCGTACCGCAGGAATTGCGGCCTTTTGCCAGTTATTTCAAGCTGCCGCTGCCTTCGCCGGGCGAGTTGCGGCAGATCGTTCATGAAGTCGCCGCCGAATGGGGAGCGGCAAATGGCAACCGTGACGTGCAAACCACCAACAAGACGCTCGATTTGCTCGTGCGCAATCTCGCCGGGCTTACGGCTACGGACGCCCGCCGGCTCGCGCTGAAGGCCATCAACGACAATGGCGTCATCTCCGACACCGACCTGCCCGAAGTCATGCGGGCCAAATACGAATTGTTGGGCCGGGACTCGGTGCTTTCTTTTGAAAATGAAACCGCGCAATTCGCGGAAATCGGCGGGATGAAACGGCTTCGGAACTGGCTCGAATTGCGAAAGAGCTATTTTCTGGAAGAGGCGCCGGAAGAATTGGACCCTCCACGCGGCATTCTGTTGCTGGGCGTTCAGGGTTGCGGAAAGAGCCTCGCCGCCAAGGCCGCCGCCGGCATTTTTGGTTGCCCGCTGCTCCGGTTGGATTTCGGGGTTCTTTACAACAAATACTTTGGTGAAACCGAGCGTAACCTTCGCCAGGCACTCGACACCGCCGAAGTCATGGCGCCGTGCGTCCTTTGGATGGACGAAATTGAAAAGGCCATCGCCGTGCAGGAAGACGATGAAGGGGTGTCCCGCCGCGTCCTCGGCACGCTGCTCACCTGGATGTCTGAAAAACGGCGCCCCGTATTCCTGGTTGCCACGGCCAACGACATCGGACGCTTGCCGCCGGAGATAGTCCGCAAAGGACGATTCGATGAAATATTTTTTGTCGACTTGCCTTCGCTGGAAAATCGCCGCGACATTTTTGCCATTCATCTTTCCAAGCGCGGTCTTGACCCCGCGCGTTTTGATTTGGACACGCTGGCCAACGCGGCCGACGGTTTTTCGGGCTCGGAAATTGAGCAGGCCATTGTCTCAGCCATGTATGCGGCGCATGAACAGGGCACGGACGCTTCGGAAAAAGAACTGTTGAGCGAAATGGAACAGACTAAACCGCTCTCTGTCGTCATGGCCGAACGCGTCGAAGAAGTCCGCGATTGGGCGGCCAAACGCACCGTCCCGTGCGACTGATTTTCAGATGATCGCCCGCGTCAGCCTGGAACTCGCGCTGCGAAAAGAGTTTGATTATGCCATTCCGCCGGGCTTAATTGGACAGATTGAAGTCGGCACGCGCGTGCAGGCGCCATTCGGCGCGCGCAAACTATTCGGCACTGTGACCGCGCTGGCCGAAGAATCTTCCCACGCAAACCTCAAACCGATATTGCGCATCGTCGGCGCGCAAACGCTGGTCACTCCAAAGATACTGAAGCTCGCCCGTTGGATTGGCGATTATTACTGTTGCGCGCCGGAAACCGCGTTAAGAATTGTATTGCCTGAAGTCGTGCGCAAGAAGGAGGAGGGTTGGAAAAAACAATTGTTTGCCCGCGTGCTGCCCACGACAGGCGAATTTTCCAAATTACCCAAACGCCAGGAGGAAGTGTGGAACATCATCGAAGAGCGCCGGGAAATGCCGTTGGCCGAGTTGCTGGAATTGGCCGGGACAACCGCCGCGACCGTTCGCAAACTCGAAGACCGCGGCCTTGTCGAGATTACCTCAGAAATCTCGGAACGCGATCCCTACGCGCGTGAACATATCCTGCCCACGCACCCGCTCGCGTTGAATGACTCTCAAGCCGCCGCGCTCGAACGCATCAAAACCGCGATGAATCGCGACCGCGAGACAGGCATGTCGCCAGGTACGGTTCGCCTGGAATTGGCGTCACACGGGCAAAAACAGACCCCCTCCCCCATCTCCCATCTCCCGTCTTCGACGTTCCTGCTGCACGGGGTGACCGGCTCGGGCAAAACCGAAATTTATCTGCAAGCCATCGCCCATGCGTTGGAGCTTGCCAAAGGCGCCATTGTTCTAGTGCCGGAAATAGCCCTCACGCCGCAGACGGTCGAACGTTTCAAGGCGCGATTCAGCGCCGGTAAATTGCAAACTCTCGTGGCGGTGCTGCATTCGCATTTGGGCGCCGGTGAGCGCCATGATGAATGGCACAAAATTCGACAGGGCCGCGCCCGCATTGTTATCGGCGCGCGCTCGGCCATTTTCGCGCCCGTGGACCCGTTGGGCCTCATCATCGTGGACGAAGAACACGAGCAAACGTATAAGCAGGAGGAAACCCCGCGCTACCACGCCCGCGACGTTGCCATCATGCGCGGCCAAATGGAAAACGCCATCGTCCTGCTCGGCTCGGCCACGCCCTCGCTGGAAAGCTATTACAATGCGAAAAAGGGAAAATACACGCTGCTCGAATTGCCCGCGCGGGTGGACAATCAAAAAATGCCGCGCGTCCGCGTGGTGGACATGCGCCAGGCGGCGGCGAAAGAAAAAGGCAACCTGATCTTTTCGCCCCAGCTTAAGGAAGCCATCCAACAGCGATTGGAACGGCGGGAGCAAACCATTTTATTCTTGAATCGCCGCGGCTGGGCGACCGCGCTGCAATGCCCGCTCTGCGGTTACGTCGCGTCCTGTCCCAATTGCAGCGTGTCCCTGACCTACCATCGCGTCGAGCAAAAGCTCATCTGCCATATTTGTGGGAACATCGAAAAAGTTCCCGGGATCTGTCCGATTGAAAAATGCCGAAATCCCGCCATCCGGTTCGCCGGCATTGGCACGCAGCGTGTCGAGGAAACCCTCGCAAGACTCTTTCCGCATGCCCGCCTGCGGCGCATGGATTCGGACACCATGAAGCGAAAGGATGATTACCGGAAAACGCTCGGCGAGTTTCGCGCCGGCAAAATTGATATTCTCGTGGGCACGCAGATGATTGCCAAGGGCCTGCATTTTCCAAACGTCACCCTCGTAGGCATCATCCACGCGGATTCAGCGCTGCATCAGCCCGATTTTCGCGCCGGCGAACGGACGTTCCAATTGCTGACGCAAGTCTCCGGACGCGCCGGACGGGGCGAAGTTGAGGGCGAAGTGTTCGTCCAGGCATTCGCCCCTTTTCATCCAGCCATCCAATATGCCCGCCGCCACGACTACACCGGCTTTTACGAGCAGGAAATCGAATTCCGCGAGCAACTGAAATATCCGCCGGCCACCCGGGTGGCCCTGCTTACCTTAAAAGGTCGCAATGAGGATAAAGTGAAATTCTCGGCGGAACATTTAAAGCGCGAATTGCAAAAAGGATTGGGCGAATTTAAAGATTTGATTCTCATGGGTCCCGCGCCCGCGCCGTTGCTGAAGGCGGAAACGTTTTATCGCCATCAAATCATGCTCCGCGCCCGGGCGATGAGCAAAATGAGCCAGACTCTCTCGCATATTCTTCCGCGTGTAACGCTGCCCGAAGACGTGGCTTTGACCCTGGATATTGATCCCGTGAATTTAACGTAATTTAAATGTGCAACCGCTATTCATTAAGCAAAAGACAGGAGAGAATCATTACGCGTGAATATGGCTCGATTGAATTTTATTTCATGGAGCATTTCAATATCGCTCCCACCGAATTTGCCCAGGTGATTGTCGTCGAGAACGGGACGCTCGTTTGCCGCCGGATGAAATGGGGTATTCAAACATCGTTCGGAATGTTGACCAATACCCGGGCTGAATCCACCGATAAAAAAACGTTTAAAGAATCGTTTGAAAAATGCCGGTGCCTTGTTCCGGCCACCGGCTTTTACGAGTGGAAGAGTGGAAAGCCGGCGCAGCCCTATTTCATCGCAAGAGCAACACGAAATCTCTTCTTCTTCGCCGGCATATTCAAGGAGAACGAATTTTCCATCATCACGAAACCGGCTGCCTCATTCGTTCGCTCCATCCACGATCGGATGCCGATCATTCTAGGCGCAAGACAAATTGATTGGTGGCTCACCGCACCCGTTGAGGTCATCGCCGATCCAGGCGGGATCGCGGCGCAAGGAGTATCCGAAACCACCCTTGAAGCGTATCCGGTCACAACCAAAATGACGGATCCGCGATTTAAGGGCCATGAATCCATCGAGCCAATCAAACTGACCCAAATGGATTTCCTCCCGCTGGAAATTGACAACCCGGACCTCCGCTGGCGAGACATCGCCACGCCGCCGGAAAAAGCCATAGAGGTTTTGCTACTGGTCAATGATGAAACAACCGTCGCGGGCCGATGGACCGGCGCGAAATGGGAATATCCAGCGCAAGTCAAAGGGGAACCATTGAGATGGCGGCCCGCGTGCGAATTGGATTAGTGGATCGTTGGATTGCTGGAAACCCCGCTTGACGGGATGATCAATTACATTCACCAAGCCAATGCCGCCATCACATGCACGGTCACGCCAACTGCTATCAGCAACACCTACAGTGGGACCGTTACGTTGACTTTTAGCGGACCGACCGCCGGCGGCGTTGTCGCACCACCGCCTGTGGCGGCCAGCTTTCCCCAACCGCCGCCATCAGGTTCTCCTCCGAACCGATAATTCAGCGCATTATTCGCCTGCCCCATTGCCACTACGGATGGCCTGCCCGCTCGTCGTCCGCCGCCCGCACTCCTTCCCAAAAGCCTTCCAAGCCCAAACTCTCGTTCAAAATCCAAACCGGCCAGCGGAATTGAGTTCAACCCGGTTTCTTGTCGCGGCTCGAGCGCTCCGGTCCTATCTAACCTTCACCGTTAGGCGTCTTCAGATAATCTCTAATCTTGGTGACTGCATCCGAATCTACGAACTCGCCTGCATCTTGCGCATGAGCACAGCCAACAAAAGTGATGCCAAGATAATCGCAAAATCTGGAAAATGCCTCCACGAGTGTCTTGTCAGGCCACGGCTCGGCACTGGAAGAAAGCAACGCGAAATGTCTGCCCCTCAACTGCCGACCAAGTTCCTTCTGGAAGCTCAGTAAATCCGAAAAACGGTCAATGAATGCCTTCATCGGCGTGGAATAGGAATACCAATAAACCGGAGTCGCAATAATCGTCACTGGCGCACAGGCAATGCGGTGCATGATAGAAATGAACTGGTCGCCATCGGGATAGCTATGCTGGTAGTTGTAAGGAGAAATCAAACAAGTGCATAGGTCAACAACGTCACAAGTCCGCTCCGCAATCAGCCGCTGCAAGACGACAGCCGTGTTGCTGTCTTTTCGCGCGCTGCCCAAAATTGCGATAGGAATCATAGACGCCAAATCAACGATCCAAATTTAGGTTATCCAAGTCGAAACTCAAGGCGCGGTGGCCGTTAGATGCCAGCGCAGTCGTTTTATCGGGTCCTGCAAGCGCAGTGAAACACTAAGGATTCGCT
>JBOHXA010000434.1:0-6702 GCA_050737335.1 Limisphaerales bacterium
GTTCATACGAGCGAGCGAGCGGGGGATTGGGAAGTAACGATTGGGAAGCCGACGCGAAAAAGCCGGCGTTCCGGTCAATGGGGGGCGAGTCCGGTTCGCATCGTTTTCTTTGGGTTTGGGGTTGGGATGCTCCATCTCATCGAACGACGGCCCCCGGAGTCAGAGCGACCTCACGGTCGCTGCTACGGAAGGGGAGGGTGGGGATCATGCGGCGCGCCATCGAGGAAGCTTATCACGTCCTCAAAACGATATTACGACCACGCGGGCCGCACATTCCATTTGTCCAACAGGTCGGCGGGAATTTCGGCCAGGAAACGCGAAGGCTGCTGCCGCATGTCAACGGCGGATGCGTTTCCGAAACCGGCGCGCAGGGCGGGGTAGGTGAGATATAACTGGTCTTTTGCGCGGGTGATGGCCACGTAAAACAATCTCCGTTCTTCCTCGGTCCCTTCTTCGCTTTCAATGGAGCGCGCGGAGGGAAAGAGGCCGTCACAAAGCATGATCACAAAGACCACGTCGAATTCCAGCCCCTTGGCCTGGTGAATCGTGGAAAGGCGGATTCGATCGTCGGAACCTTTTGAGTCATCCTGTTCGGCCTCGACGTTTGTGAGCAAGGCAAGTTGGGCCAGGAATTCGCCGGCGCTTTGGAACGTCCTGGCGAACACAGAGAGTTGTTCCAAATCCTCGATGCGGACCTGGTAGTTCGCAAAAGTCTCCTTCAGATAATCATCGTACCCCGCGTCAATCACGATCCTGAGCATTGTGGCGGGTGATTTTTCCTCTTCCAACTGGGCCACGGTTGCGACCAGTTGCGCCCAGGGAACGGCGGCTCTTTTTCCCACGTGCGGGGCGCAGGTTTCCAGGGCTGTGGCCGCGGGATGCTTGATGGCGGCGCGGCGGGCAGAGCCCGACTTTTTTTGCGCCATTTTTTCCGGGCGCTCCCCTTGGGGATTGGCGATATCGGCCCGGGTATCCGGCGACAAATCGGGATGAGACCGCCCGATTTCCGAGGAAAAGATTTTCCATAATTTGTCAGCGCCTTTTGCGCCGATGCCCGGATGGAGTTGGGCGACGCGCTTAAAGGCAATTTCATCCCGCGCATTGGTAACGAGCTTCAGGTAGGCGGTGGCGTCCTTGACGTGGGCCTGTTCGAAGAAACGGATGCCGCTGGTAATTGAGAATGGAATTTGACGGCGGGTGAGTTCCAATTGCAATTCGAGCGCGTGGAAATGGGAGCGATAGAGGACGGCGATCCGCGGCAAGCTGACGCCCTCCTCGTGCAATTCCATGATCCGCTGGGCGACAAATGCGGATTGCTGGGCGGGGTCCATGCACGGCAGGAGAGTTGGTTTCACCCCCGATTTTCGGGAAGGAGCAAGGTTTTTGGTGAACTGATGGCGATTGGCGGCTATCGCGGCGTTGGCGACGGCCAGGATTTCGGGCGTGCTTCGATAATTGGTTTCTATCTTGAAGAGCTTTGCTTCCGGGTAACGCTTTGGAAAATCGAGAATGTTTAAAAAATTCGCGCCGCGCCAGGCGTAAATGCTTTGGGCATCGTCGCCCACGGCCATCACGTTATGGTGGCGAGCGGCAAGGAGGTCTATCAAGTCGCCCTGCAGTTTGTTGGTGTCCTGATATTCATCCACGAGAATAAATTGGAACCGCCGCTGATACATCTCAAGGGCGTCGGGGTTGTCCTGAAGGAGTTTAAGCCAAAGCGCCAGCAGATCGTCGAAATCCATGGCATTGCTCTGTCGCTTGCGTTCAACGTAACGACGGGCGACGTCCGATATTTTGTCCTGAAATCCGGAAAAATAGGCGAAGCGTGTTTCCAAAAGTCCGGCGATGGTTTTTTGAGTATTCACCGCGAGGGAATAAATTTCATTGAGCACTTCGGGCTTGGGAAAGCGGGTTCCCTTGGTTTGGATTCCGGCGTCCGTTACGCAAGCCTTGATCAAATCTCTGGCGTCGTCGCGATCCAGAATTGTAAAATCGCGGCGATAGCCCAGGGATTCGGCGTGAATCCGCAAAATTCTCGCGCCCATGGCATGGAAGGTCCCGCCCCAAAGGGCGAGGAGGTCTGCGCCCAACAAATCGGCCACGCGGCGCATCATTTCGCCCGCGGCCTTATTTGTGAACGTAAGCAATAAAATCCGTTCGGCGGGGATTCCCTGTTCGAGCAAATAGGCGACGCGATAAATCAACGCGCGGGTTTTGCCCGAGCCGGCGCCCGCGATGACCAGGGCCGGGCCGGGGGGCGCGGTGACGGCCTCCAATTGCCGCGGATTCAGCTCACGCGCATAATCAATTTGCGGATGAAATTCCGTTTTAAAATGATGAAGGACATATTCGCGCGACATGACAAAATTCAACGGGAAAAGGGGGAAAGAAAAAAGGAAAAAGGAGGTTCGACTCCCACCCAGCCGCCGCTGCCACGCATGGCGCGCCGGAGCCGCGCACCCGACCGCCTGCTCACGCGCGTGGCCCTGCTACAGGCGTTCTCCGGCCATGCCCACGGTCCGCTCATCCACGGCCGCCGGGTCGAAGTTCCATCGCGCCGCCAATCGCAATACCTTTTCAGTATTTCGCGCGGCAACAGCGCGCGGGCAAAGTTCACCGTAATCGAAGCATTTCAAGCCTAATTCGATTTCCGAAAGGGTTTTGGGTCCCTGATTCCAGGCGGTTCCATCGGCCCAGGCGTAGGCGCGAGTGACGTAACCGTCATCGAGGCGCGCCCAGGCGTGATGATGCCGGGATGTTTGGGCATGAAAAAACTGGACGTGGCCGAGCTTGCGACTGAGGGAGACCAGGAAGCGGAAACATTCGTCCACGTCATCGTCAGGAGCCGGGATAGCCAAGCCGGTGACGATGACCCAGCCATTGACGCGCGGGCTAATAAAGAACTCGTGTTCGCCCGTCATTCCCTCGGCCCAGGAACAGGGAGCAAAGCGGCCAAGTCCGAGGGCATTCCTGACGCGTTCGGGCGTGGCGGCGCGAATTGCCAGCCAGGAGGAAGGCCGCTGCGGGAACATCGCGTGCGAAGGCAATTTGCCTGGAGACGATTCTTCGGACAACCGCGCGCGGCGACGCAAAAAGAAGCCGGCGAAACAAAGGCCCGCGATTGCCAAGGTCAGCAAATGCGTGATCAGCAATATGACAACGGCCGTATCATTCTGAACCATCGAGCCCATAGGGTGAATCTAATCCGGTTTGGGACGGATTCAACCAAAATCTGGCGATTTCGATGGATGATTTAGGATTTACGCGGGAAGGAGATGCAGCCACTCATCCAGTCCAGGTATTTTCGCGCGCCCGCGCTCAAAGGCAGGGCGAGAATTTCGGGCGTATCATACGGATGTTTTTGTGAAATCAATTTTTCGAGCGACGCCAGCGCCGACTTTTTGATCTTGAAAACAATCAACACCTCGGCGCTGGTTTCGAGCTTTTCTTTCCACCAGTAATGGGATTCAACGTTTGGAACGAGATTGGCGCAGGCAACCAGGCGCGCCGCCAAAGCGGCTTTGGCCAACAGTCGCGCCGTCTTCAGGTCTGGCGCTGTGACTAAAACAATTGCAAAGCGGGCCGCCGACTTCATGCTGGGCCGACTGATAAACCTACTGTGAGCCAGCCGTGTGCTGGACCGTCAGGGGCGCATCCTGGTCAACAAATTCAATTACATCCGCCGTATATGTGATCCTTGGAATTGAGAATAAAATGAGATAAAGGCTTGACCGATCTTCAGTTTGGTTGGCGAGCGCAATGGCTCTGCCTGTCATGTCCTGGCCAACGGATCTATACAGATTCGCTTTAGCGTCAGCGGCGGTTGGGCTATCGAATGGCAGGATGCCAAGAAGATTAAAACCGTAGCTGTGCCCAATGGCCCCGGGCTTAATAAGTTTGTAATTCCTTTGGTTCAATTGAACTTCTGTTCCGGTTGTGCCCCCACGCATTTCTCCAGCCGACGAGCATCCCGAGGCCATGGCAATCACGGCGGAAGAGATCAATAGTGGAGCGAGTTGTTTGACAAAGGTCTTCGTTTGCATGATTTTTATGTTTGATTCTGTGATTTTGTGCTCTTCTAACGAGAATGAGAGTTCCTAAAATCATTCCAGATGTCAAGCGCATTTCGCCCCAAATTTTGCGGTTTTCGGCGGTTCCTAAAAGCAGGCCGCCTTGACGAGGCTCCGTTAGTCAGGGTGAAATAATCTGATTGACCAAGGCTGGAGCCCATCTTCAAATTTCCTTTTCTTCAAGCGCATTGAAGGTATCCTGTTGCGCTCGACATTCGTTGGCGGTTCGAGTGATCAGTGGCGAATTTACGCTTCAACGCTTTGAACGGCCAACGTTTTGACAAAGCACAATGGACGCGGCGCACATAAGAAACTTCTGCATCATTGCCCATATTGACCACGGCAAGACGACGCTCTCTGACCGTCTTTTGCATCGGACGGGGACGATCGCGACGCGAGACATGGAAGACCAGCTTTTGGACGCGATGGACCTGGAACGGGAGCGGGGGATAACGATCAAGGCGCATCCGGTCACGATGCTGTACAAGGCGCGGAACGGCGAAATGTATGAGCTGAACCTGATTGACACTCCCGGGCACGTGGATTTCGCGTACGAAGTATCCCGCAGCCTGAGCGCCTGCGAAGGCGCATTGCTCATCGTGGACGCGGCGCAGGGCGTTGAGGCGCAAACGGTCGCCAATATGCACCTGGCGATGAAGCAAAACCTCGAAATCATCCCGATCATCAACAAAATTGACCTGCCGCATGCGAACGTGGCGCAGACGCTGCAACAGCTCGAGGACATCCTCACGATCGAATCGGCCCTGGCGATTCCGGCCAGCGCAAAAATGGGCATCGGCATTGACGAGATTCTCGAAGCGATTGTGGCGCGGATTCCGCCGCCCAAACCGACAGGGGAGGGGAGCCTCCAGGCGCTGGCCTTCGATTCGTTTTTTGACACGTATAAGGGCGTGGTCACGCATGTGCGCGTTTTTAACGGCGAATTAAAGCCCGGCCAGCACGTGAAACTCCTGCACTCGGGCAAAAACGTCGAGGTGAAGGAAGTGGGCAGCTTCAATCCAAAACCTTATGTCCGCGAAAGGCTTGAGACGGGCGAAACGGGATATTTCACAGCCAACATCAAGACCGCGCAGGAGGTAAAGATGGGCGACACCATCACCGACGCGCGACACCCGTCGCCGGTGCTGCCTGGCTTCAAAGAAATTCATCCGATGGTTTTCAGCGGGATTTATCCGATCAACACGGCCGATTACGAGCATCTGAAGGCTTCGATGGCCAAATTGCAGCTAAACGACTCGGCGTTTGTGTACCAGGCCGAGACGTCCGTGGCGCTTGGCTTCGGATTCCGCTGCGGATTTTTGGGATTGTTGCACATGGAAATTGTGCAGGAACGCCTGCGCCGTGAATACAACATGGACATCATCGCGACGTATCCAAGCGTGGTGTATCAAGTGACCCTGACCGACGGGACGGAAAAGGAAATTGATAATCCGGCGTTTCTGCCGGAAGTCACGTTCATCGGGAAAATCGCCGAACCGATGGTCAAGGCGTTTGTGATTTGTCCGAACGAGAATATCGGCGACATGATGGCGCTGATCTCTGAAAAGCGCGGGATCGTGGAGCATACCGAGACGATGGACACCAAACGGGTCATGCTGACTTCACTCATCCCGTTAAACGAAATCCTGATTGATTTTCATGATCGGATCAAGAGCCTGACGCGCGGGTACGGCTCGATGGATTACGAGCAGGCGGGCTACATGGAAAGCGACATGGTCAAGCTGGACATGCTGGTGAATACCGAGCCGATGGATGCGTTTTCATGCATCGTGCACCGGACCAAGGCGGAGGGCAGGGGACGGGTGCTGGCTGAAAAGCTGAAGGAAGTGATTCCGCGCCAGCAATTCGCGGTGAAGATCCAGGCGGCGATTGGCGGCAAGATCGTTGCGTCAGAAACCGTGAGCGCGTTCCGGAAGGACGTTACGGCCAAGTGTTACGGCGGGGACATCACGCGCAAGCGGAAATTGTTGGAGAAACAAAAGGAAGGAAAAAAGCGGATGAAAGCGATTGGGAACGTGAATATTCCGCAGGAAGCGTTCATTGAGGTGCTGAAGGCGTAAGATTCAATGGTCCCAGATATTTTTCGTAATGCCGCCAGCGTCCCACGGAGCGCGCGTAGATGGGCTGGCGGACCTGCCATTCGCTGGCCGTTTCGACAGGAGCGGGATTTGTGTGTGGGGACAGGCAGCGTTCGTCCCAGTCCAACCCCAGGAAGTCCAGTATTTGGCGCGCGGTTTTTTCCGTGTTCAAGACCATGTCTTCGTAGCATGCGTCCATCAGCTTCATTTGCGGAATGGCCCGCCAATGGTTCATGAGCCGCGCGTATTCCCGGTAATAATGCCCAATGTTTTGCAAATCGAACGAATAGTCATGAGCCGCCGAGAATCTCTGAAAATAATTCGACAAGCAGGTATCGAGCGGGTCGCGTGTGCAATGGATGATGGCGGCGCGGGGAAACAGCATTGAAATAAATCCCAGGTGCCAGAAGTTGAGGGGGTGTTTATCTATCACGAAGGAAGGGTTTCCGCGGACGTCGCGTTGGAGGCGTTTCTCGTAATGCCGTATGATGCGGCCCGCTGCGTCCGGCGTAACGTGCCTGGCCGCGTAAGGG
>JBOHXA010000435.1:0-3617 GCA_050737335.1 Limisphaerales bacterium
AGCGACTCTGGCGTCGTCACCAAAATATGGGGCGGACGTTTCGCGATGGCCAATCGTTCCGAGGCAGTCGTGTCGCCGGTCCTCACCGCCGAGCGCACCTCGATGTCATCCCCCGTCGAATCCTTAATCGCCGCTCGAATTTCTTTCAAAGGCTCATCCAGGTTCTTGTGAATATCATTGCTCAGGGCCTTGAGCGGGGAGACATAAATCACGTGCGTCTCATCACGCAGTTTGCCTTTCATCCCCAGCCGAAATAATTGGTCCAGCGAGGCAAAAAACGCCGCGAGAGTCTTTCCCGACCCGGTCGGGGCGGCGATCAGCGTATGCTTCCCGGCCTGAATGGCCGGCCACCCCTCCTGTTGCGGCGCCGTCGGCGAGCCAAATCGCCGCTCAAACCATGCCGCGACCAGCGGATGAAATTTAAAAGCCTGCATCACCTGACAGTATATCACCCCGCGCAACGCGGGCAATGAATGGATTGCGGGAATGCCGGGATCCACGGCGCCTGGCCAGCACACATTCTGATGGGTATGGGAATGCAAGCGGGAACGAATGGGAAGTGCGGTGTTTTATTGGGAAAATCGGTTTTCCACGCGATCCGGTCTGAACAGAGCTTTGAAGTTTTCCCAAAGTCTGATCGAGGCAACTATTATTTTAGGAGAGCTGGAGGTTCCAGCTAAATAAACCGCCGCCGGAGGCAAAAGCCGGAGACAGCATTCGCAAAGCGCTTACTTCCTCAGAATTTTCCCAAACCCGCTTTCATCCGGGTCAATCTCGATCCGATGCACATCCCCGCCAGTGGCCGGCGTGGCTGAGCGCGCGCCAGGTTTGGATGGGGCCTGGCGGTCGAGTTTTGGAGGCTCGGTCTGCCGTGATGCCGGCGCCGACATCGGTTGCGGCGACGCCGCAGGCAGATCATCGGGCATTTTGTCTTCAGGTGATTCCGGGGTTTGGCCCTGAATGTAAAAGTTTGTCCGCCCATCCAGCCATCGCGCATAGCGCTGAAAGGTCCACATGCCGTGGTCCGCGCCGGTTTCAATCGAAGTGGCAATTTTAAAGAAATCCCGCGTGCGAATGAAATTCTTCACCGCATTGGTCGCCATGAGAATTTCGCACTCCGGCACGCGAATGCCCAGCTCCTCACGAAACCGGAGCCGTTGCGAAATGACCGCCACGAGGCAATCGGCCAGTTGCGCGCAAACCGCGCTTTGTATTTCCGCTGGAAAGGCCGAAGCCACGCGTTGGACGGCCTCCGCGCAAGTGGAGGAATGCACCGTGGCCAGCACCAGATGCCCTGTCTCCGACGCGCTCAATGTCAGCCGCATGCATTCGGGGTCACGCATTTCGCCCACCATCAATACATCCGGGTCCTCGCGCAAGGCATCCAGGAGCGCCTGTTCGAAACTGGGTGTGTCACGGCCCACCTCGCGCTGGCGGATGAACGCCCGACGCGACCGGAACGTATATTCAATCGGGCTTTCCACCGTGATGACGTGCTGTGCTTCGGTCAAATTGATCTCCTGGATTAACGCCGCAAGGGTCGTGGATTTTCCCGAACCCGTCGGCCCGCTCACCAAAATCAATCCGTGAGGATGCTTGACCAGTTTCTTCAGGTCCGGATGCAAATTCAGCTTTTCAACGGTGGCCTGAAACGAGCCAAGAAACCGGAAAGCCATTCCCACTCCGCGCGACGTGTGAAAAATATTGATGCGGCAACGCACGCCGCTAATCGTGCGCGACAAATCAAATGACCGGCGGTCGGCAAAGAACTCCCATTGATCCTCGCCGATAAGCCGGCGCGCGAATTCCAACGGCACGCCTGGCGCCACCGGCTCTCCCGTCACGCGCAATGCCCCCCGGATTCGCAACGCCACCGGCATCCCCGGCTCCAGGTGCAAATCACTCGCGCCCGACTTGGACGCCGAATCAATCAACGAATCCAAATTCATAAAATGTTATAGTGGAACACCGGGATCGCTAAAAAGTCGTCTCGAACCTTTTCTGTCGCCCTACGTGACCTCATTGAATACGGGCAATTCCATGCTTTTGACCCAAACGTGAGCAGCTTTTGCGCCTAACAGCCCGGCAAAATACACCTCTGTCACTGCGCGCCTTAACGGGCTGCTAAACCTTGTGCGCGGGCCTCATACAACTCCCTTACAGATTCCCGTATTAGCACGATCATTGTGAATACTCCTAACACTGTCCCCAGCGGAATGTGCAGACAATTTAGGCCGGCGACCACAAACGAAAATGTCCGGTATATCCGCATGCGCAGAAAGATGCCTGATAAAATATTTAAAATTGCCGACGCGATAATCCATATGGCCAGGACCAGGTAGAACCAGATAAAGATGTGAAACATTTTAAAGAATTCCGGCGGTGGCGGATGTTTTTGCCCCTGCCAAACCGAAGGGTCGTCAAGCACGGTGTGCATTACGGCAAAATCAACCATCAAAAGCAGGCAAGCCAAAAAAGCCAGCCCGGCGCCTACGAAATGAAAAATGGAAAGTAAATTTAGATGGTCTGTGTCAATGTTCCGCTGGTTCATCGGCAATGGCGCAATCGGGGGAATGGCATTCATATAGCTGAGTTTCCAGAGCTTCCGGCGATGATGCCGCACACAGCCAAAAGCGCAATATTGCATTTTAGCCGCATGGAATGGATTTTCCGGGTGCCAGGGCCATTCGTTTTTTATTTTCAATCGCGCGGGCAATCGGCGAATCTGCGGCCTCGTTTTCATGAAAATTCTCGTGATTGGATCCGGCGGCCGCGAACACGCGCTCGTGTGGAAACTCGCGCAGTCACCGCACGCCACGGAAATCTGCTGCGCGCCGGGGAATGCCGGGATTGCCGGCGAGCGGCTCGTCAGAAACGGCCGACCGGTGGAATGCGTCAACATTGGAGCCGAAGATTTGCCGGGACTGCTGGCTTTGGCGAAGCAAAACAAGGTGGACATCACGGTCGTGGGCCCGGACAATCCGCTGGCGATGGGTATTGTGGATTTGTTCCAAAGGAACGGGCGGCGGATTTGGGGGGCGAACCAAAAGGCGGCACGGTTTGAATCTTCGAAGGTATTCTCCCAGAACTTCATGACCCAATACGGCATCCCGACCGCACGAGGGGGGACATTTGCCGATGTCACAGTGGCAAAGAAGTTCGCCGCGGGCCTGGAGGGCAAATGCGCGGTCAAGGCGGATGGCCTAGCGCTGGGCAAAGGGGTTCTCATTTGCGCAAACATGGCTGAAGCGGAAAAGGCGATTGACGATATCCTCGTGGAAAAAAGTTTTGGCACGGCGGGCGCGAATATTGTCATCCAGGAATTTCTTGAAGGAATGGAAATATCATTGCATGCGATTTGCGATGGCAAACGCGCGAAATGGTTTCCGACATCGCAGGACCACAAGCGCGCGCTGGACGGTGATGGGGGATTGAACACGGGCGGTATGGGGACTTATTCGCCGACGCCATTTTTGAACGATGCGGAATTACAGCAGGTTGCTGAGACGATTCTTTTGCCCTGGCTGCGCGGGTGCGCGGCGGAGGAAATTGACTTTCGGGGGATTTTGTATCCAGGCATCATGCTGACCAAAAATGGGCCGCGAGTCCTGGAATTC
>JBOHXA010000436.1:0-1796 GCA_050737335.1 Limisphaerales bacterium
ACCGTGTTCACATTGACCGCCAATTCCCGGGCAAGCTGTCGGACTGAGGGAAGACAGTCGCCCCCCTTCAAGATGCCCGAAAGGCACTGCGCGCGAATCTGTTCGGCGATTTGCCGGGAGATGGGAGCCGAGGCTCCCTTTTCAATGCGAATATACATGCGAACTATCTTTTCCGTCGCTCAAGTGACTACAGTTATAGAACAGTATTACGCCAAAGTCAAGTGGCTCTTTGCATTTTTGAGCCAAATCCCCGTTGGTGAATTTTTGGCTGGTTGGGTCAATTTACAGGGCTATTTGACAAGATTCGCAGGCACAATGGACAAGATGACAATGAACATGGACTTTTTGGCAAAACTGCCGCTGTGATTCAGTCATTTGGGTTGGCGGCTGCGGTTACGCCATTGCGTGGGGGTGACATTGAGCTTCTGCCGGAACAGCCGCGAAAAATAAAGTTCATCCTCGAACCCGGTCTTCAAAGCGACTTCCTTGATGGACAGGTCGGTTTCGGCGAGCAAACTGCGCGCGCGCACCAGCCGAAGTTCCAGCAGATACTGGTGCGGGCTTAGCCCCGTATGCGTCGCAAATGTGTGCCGAAACCAGCTATAACTCACGCATAACTCCTGTGCCAGCCGTTTCATGTCCAGGTCGCGGCCAAATTCATCATGGATTCGCCCGATCGCGCGTTCGATGACGTTGGCATTCTGCGTGTCCACCGCCGATTGCGCCTGTTGCGCCGAATAAAACAAGCCCATCAGATTGTCCGTGGCGCCAGCCAGGATTTGTTGCAGCGCCGGGCGATTGGCCCGAACGGCCTGCATGACGCGGCTGAATGTCGCCAGCACAGTGTCCTCCGCGCCGATTTTGACGACAGGATTATTGGGAGAGAAAAAACGATGCCGCAGCCAGCGCCGGGCCATCTCGCCGTCAAAGCCAATCCAATGCTCATGCCAGCCGGTGTCCACGCCCGGCGCGTACCGATGCCAGACGCCGGGGAAAAGAAGAAACGAATGACCCGCTTGAATGGACGCTGAAAAACCGGGTTTCGATTCCAGCGTTCCGCCGCCGCTGGAAATGTAAAGAAGCGCAAATCCTTCAAGAATCCGCCCGTGCCGCCAGTCAAACGCAAAGCCTTTGGGATGGCCGCTCAATGGATATTCGGCATGCGGCGACACCCGCGCTTCGCCGGCCGTGGTGGCGTAAAGACCCCAGTTTTTATCGCGCTGGCTTACGGGAAAATAGCGATAAAATGCGGACGTCTCGGATTTCATGCAACTGCTGGAATTTGGACGCGGTTATACGCCCAAGTCAAGTTTCCAGCCTCCTAAAGCCATTTTGTCCATGCAAATTGCCATTTTGTCCATTGTTAGCATTGGAAGACTCTGGCATTGTGTCTGAAACAGCCGAAAAGAATCAAACGAATACGATGGCTAGAAACGCCCTCAGACTGATGATAATAACCTGACACCAATAACTATAGATATGAAAACAGACACAACTGCGACAACACTGAATCAATGGCGGGATGTTCGTAATTGGACAATGGCGGCAACTTTTTTGTCGCTTTTGTTGATGACCGGCATGGTGCGGGCGCAAACGACCAATATCATTTATCAGGACAACTTCGCCCGGACGGGAGCGCTCGACGGCTCGGCGCCCGATACGGTGAATGCCCCCGGCGCCACGTGGTGGGCCGCTGACGCTCCCGATATCAACTCAGTCCTGATGACCGACGGGTCCGAGATTGCCCTCACCAATTCGCCCGGCACCACGAATGGCTTTTACTTGAACGGCTTCCT
>JBOHXA010000437.1:0-1469 GCA_050737335.1 Limisphaerales bacterium
CTTTCAGTTTGAATTTGTCCCAGATTAGGCGGCCCAGTTTTGTTTTGTTGATGATGATTAAAAAGATGGCGATACAGATGGCAATGATGCACACCGTCTTGATGGCATGATTTTTAATCGCCTCGCTGACGCCCAGGACGGCGAGGGTGAAGCCCGGCAATTTCATGTTCATGCCATTAAACACGTCCCGGAACCTGGGAATCACGAACACCATCAGGAGGGTCAGGATGCCCATGGCCACGATGAGGACGGCCGTGGGATAAAACATAGCCGCCTTGACCTTGCCCTTGATTTTCTGCGCCTTTTCGGAAAATTCGGCGAGGCGCTTGAGGACCACTTCGAGCACGCCGCCCAGCTCGCCGGCTTTGACCATGTTGACGAAAAGGCGGTTGAATATTTTGGGGTGCTGGGCCAGGGCCTCGGAAAAGGTGCTGCCGCCTTCGATGGACAGCGACAAATCGCTCAGAATGGTCTTCAGCGTGCGGTTGCGCTCCTGCTTTTCCAGCACGCGCAATCCGCGCAGCAGCGGCAGTCCCGCGTCCACCAGCGTCGCAAGCTGCCGCGTAAAAGCCGTCAAAACTTTCGGCTTTACCCGCCCGCTCAGGAATGGAATCTTGATCTCGATGTTTACCCCGCCTTTTTTCTTCCTGGCGCCCGGGGCGGCTTTGGCCTTTTTGCCCCCTTTTTCCTTGACCTTCTCCGTTTCGAAAATCTTTGTGGGGAACAACCCCATCTCTTTGACCCGCCCAATGGCTTCATTCTGGCTGGCCACGTCAATCACGCCCTTGGATTCCTGGCCGCGGGAGTCGAGGGCAATGTAAGTAAACTTTGGCATAACGGTTAAAAGGTTGGCGCGGACGGCAGGGAACGAGGGCGGGACATCGGGAGATACAGCTTCAATGCGCCGGCGCTCAGTTTCATAGTCTGCAATCTATTATAAAAGACAAATGTCGTGGGCATTGCTCACGTATATTTGACGACTTCTTCAATCGTTGTATCACCTTCGAAGATGCCACGCAAGCCGTCTTCGCGCAAGGTGACCATGCCCAGTTCCACCGCTTTCTGCCGCACTACCACCGTGGGCGAGCGCTCGTTGATCAGCGACCGGATCGGTTCGTTGACGGTCAGCAATTCAAATATGCCTTTGCGCCCCTTGTATCCGGTGTCGTTGCACGTCGAACAGCCGCGACCGTAATGAAATACTTTGTCGCCCAAATCGTGCGGCGAGAGGTTCAGCAGCGACAATTGTTCCTCGGTGGGTTCGAAGGTGGTGCGGCAATTCTTGCAGATCGTGCGTACCAACCGTTGCGCCAGCACGCACGTCAGGCTGGAGGAAATCAGGAACGGCTCCAGCCCCATGTCTATCAGGCGCGTGATCGCCCCGGGCGCGTCATTGGTGTGAAGCGTGCTCATCACCATGTGGCCCGTCAGGCGGATGTCGCGATCGCAAGGTTCTCGGACGTGGGATC
>JBOHXA010000438.1:0-7239 GCA_050737335.1 Limisphaerales bacterium
CTGATGATTCGCGGACGGACACTCGGAAATTTCTCTAGCGCCCCCTGGAGGATTATTTCGACCTCGGCCTCGGTCATCGAGATGCGAATGTCCCAATGAACGATGAAGCGGCTGGCGCCGTCAATGACGCTGCACAGATAATAGAACGTGCCGCAAATGTTTAGGTACGCCACTACCCATTTGCGGGGGAGGAAGCCCTTTTAAGCATTACTGCTCCGCCTACCAGCATCCCGAATGGAGTGTTAGTAGATGACATCATGTTTTCCCCGAATTCAGTTCCTGAACCATCCACGCTCGCACTCTGTGGCGCGGCGCTCGGCTTGATTGCGTTTGTTCGATTCAAAAAACCACAACGCACGTATGACATTCGGTTCATGGTCGAGAGCAAGTCTCGAAAGAGGAAGGAACTTTTAATGGACCGCCATTTGTTCCCGGATAACCGCCGCAACCTCCTCATTGCCGGAAGAGAGCGGCGTGAACAAAGTGCGCAGGCGCAAAACCAGCGTTTCCAGAGTCTGCAACGCGGGATCAAAGACAGTTTCCAGTGCCACTGGAGAAACATCGCCCAGGCTTGTGCAAAACGCGTTCGCGCCCATGTCCGGAAAAAAACGCAACAGCAGGCTGATGGCTTCAAGCCAAGTTGCAGCATCGATTGCCGACCACGCCTGTTGGCTGGTGAAACCGGATTCCACCAAAGCGCCCGGACCTGCCAATTCGTAAAGGCGCGGCTCGCTTTGAGTCAGTTTTTGTAGTTCAGCCACCCTTTTTTCCGGGTCGCCGGCAATGTCATTGATGCGCCGGGCCAGGCTCAGGACTTCATCCAGCAGAATGGGCAAATTCTTCAGGTTATTTGCCAGCAAAATGCGTACTCCGATGACACCCAGCGAAAACAAATCACATGGAGAACTTAACAAGGGCCTAATTTCATAAGGCGCCTTGGAGAACCGGACGCCCGCCGACGCTTTGAGCCTGGCCACGACCGCTTCGGAAAGCATTGTCGGTAGAGTGCGGAAGCGCGCTTCTCGCTGCGGGCCGCCCTCAGACTTGTGAAGGTGGCCGTAAAATTCAAGACGGTCCTCGCCCGACGGCAGCTTGAACCACAGCAAATCATGAGGGTCCGCTGCCAGAAAGTCCTCGGCCACCAGCGTTCCTTCCAAAACAACACGGTCCGCTGACATTTGGACGTCTCGGATCTGCGCGCTGGCTATGCCGGATGAATGGGTCCCAAGACTTCCCGGAAAGAAAGGCGTCGGCTCACTCTTTCCGAGCCGAACGAAATACTTGTGTTCGGTGGACTCGATTTGCAACGGATAGGCCTGCCCGGTCCTGGCCAACTGCGATTCCGCTGACCAAAGCGCGGGAAAAAGGTCTCCAGTTTGGCTGACGTGAATGCGGAAACTGGCCGGGGAAAGGTTTAGAAGCGGAACCTGGTGGATTTTGACAAAGTTGCGAACTCTCTTGAAAAGATCCAGCAGGAGCTGGAGCTTCAGAAGAAAAATCTCATTGAGACGCTCGCCTCCGCCCGTTTGTCCGCGAAGCAGAAATGGAAGGCCCCGCTGATGGGCTGACCACTCCCTGAGTGCCGCGTAAACACTGTGTGGCAAAAAAAAAGGCGATTCGGAATTAGCCTCGTTCCACGCCCTGCCTTCCAGGATTTGCAGATAGCTTTCTAACTCCAGGGGGCTGTAGCGGACGATGCGCACAAACCCGCCACCCGGATTAAAAATTGCCTGAACGCCAGGCTTCGATTTAAATTGGTCCAATCCTTGGACGACCGCGTTGACCGGGGCGTCACTGGCAGTGGCTATGAACGTTTTAGCATCTTTTGACCCGGGCTGGAACAGATAGCGGAACAGGCTTGTCGCATATCCGGGAAGATCATGCGATTTTAACAATTCATCCTCCTTGCAAACGCGCCAGGGCACGGCCTCAACCGGCGCAAAAGGCTCATTTTCGCTCGAACGCATGATTAATATCGGTCCCGGATTCTCGGCCTCCATTCGTGTGGCAATGACCGCCTGCGGAAGCTGTTTCCGCAAGACTGTCCCATCCCGGTGCCAGCGCGAGTCGAAGAAAACATTGGACAACATCTCATCACGCCCCGAAGACTCCAATTGCTTCACGTCCACCGTCTGCACCTGGACCTCAACCCACTCCTGGATGTTGCCGAAAGCATCACAGACCGCGCCAAGATAGATTCGGGCGCCAGGCAAATCGCGCAGCAAAACAAAAGGGTTCTCCGTCGCATGGTCACCCGATTGCGCCAGAACGCAAATCACAAGCGGCGTGGAGTCATCCACCCGGTGAATGGGCGCCAATACGCAACCCCTGGGCAGGGCCGAAGACGCGAAGCCGCTTGTTGCCATCGCCGGGAATTGTGCCAGCAAATCGCCGCTGGACGCAAATGAAGTTTTGTGTTTCTTATCGTGGTGTCCAACGCTTTTGTTGCTAAATCGCAGATCAACCGTTCAACTTTGCTGCTTGACGCCGCTTAACTCAATTATGCAAGATAAATTCCAGAAGGCAGTTATGAAGAAATTTGAATTTTTGTTGTTGTCCGTCAGCGTTCTCGCCATCCTCTCTCTGGGCGGCTGCAGCACCGGTCCCTCGGCATGGAACATTAAAATCACCCAGGTCACTCCCGGCTCCATCCAGGTGGACCTCGTAGGCATCACCGAGAGTGAAAAGCCCAAATGGGAGGCGTACAGCATGGACAGTTACTGGAATGATGAAAATGATCCGCGCCGGATGAATGCGCTCAAGCTCACTCATTTTTTGGTATTGAACAAACCCTGGGTCGTCTCGAAGGACAACCCCATTTGGCAGAAATGGTTCGCGCATGGAGACACCGAATTGGCCGTCATAGCCAATTTGCCCGGAAACTTTCCCCCAGGCCCCGGCGACCCCCGTTTGAACTTTTTTCCATTGGATAAGGGCGCGTGGAGCGCAAAAAAACATACGCTCGTTTTTGAAGTGCAGGACACCATCGTCAATCCGGTCACGCCGCAGAAAAACAAGTGACACGACCCCGGCAAGACGTGGAAATGGTCTATCACTCAACGCGAGAACCCGTTTAAAAACTTCAATTTTTGCCGATGCCTGTTTTTGGCGAGTATGAAACCAATGATGAGCCGCTTGCTGTCATGCCCACCAGGAACCAGACCACGACCGTCTGGCTGGCGCGAAAAAACGAAGCGCACAATGGCCGCCAATTCGCCATAAAATGCCTGGCTGTCCATCGCAACGAGCAAACGCATGCCTCCGATGAATCCCTCGGAGCCGACCCCGGCGTCGAGTTCATTGAAATCGTCAAACTAATAAAGAAGGCGCAGACCGAAGGCTCGCACGGTTTTTCCCCCATTCACGCCTTTGGCACTTCAGATTCGGGTTGTTGGTACGCCACCGACTATTGCGCGCGCGGCTCGCTTAAAACCTGGATCAACCTTCGCGGCGACGTTAATGCGGACGCCCTTCGACATGTCGTTTCATCTTTGGCCGAAGGATGCAGGTCATTTAAACGGTTTTGCGGACGTTCTCACGGAAATTTAAGGCCCGGCAATGTCCTGTTGCATGGCAGGTCGCGTCCTTTGAAGTCCACGCCATTGCTTATGGTTGACCCCATGCCCGTTTCCACCACACGCGTATCGGGCCCGGGCACGGACAACCAGATGATGGTCCAAAACCTTTTCGAGGCCCAGGACCTCCGAGCCATCGGCGAATTAATCCTCCAACTGGTGGAAGGCCGTCTTATCGAAAGCGGTTCGGAATATAATTTCCCCATTGAATCTTCGCCCGAGTGGCAAAAGCTCGGTAGAAACGAACGGCGCTGGCGCGCGTTTTGCAACCGTCTAATTGACCCGCAATTGGACCTGGAAAAAACCAATCTCGATTGGGTGGCTAAATCGCTTCCATCCACCGCCAGTGCCCAAAAATTTTTAATTCCCGCCGCCGTTGCTGTTGTCCTGGCCGCCGCCGGCGCCACAATATACGTTTACGCCGCCGGGGCTTTCCAACGGCACGCCCAGGCGGCCGACACCGCCGAAACTGACGGTGACTGGATCAACGCCGCTCAGGAAATTCGGAAAGCACTGAAAATAAAACCTGATGATTCTCAAGCCCTGAACCTGGGCGGAAAGATATTCGCTGACCTGGTTCAAGCTGCGCGCAAGGAAATTGCCGCTGGAAATTGGAACACCGCCCAACAGGAGATGGACCTGGCCAACACCCTGAAACCCGGAGACCCGTCCATTGCGCGTCTGGAGGAGCGACTTCAGAGCGGAAAGGCTTATCAAGCCGCGATGGACGCTGGACAACAGGCTTTCGAAAACAAAAATTACGACGAATCCATCCACCAGGCTGAAATCGCGTTGAAAAACTTTCCGCGGGAACCCGCGGCACAACAGTTACAAACAGACTCTATAAACGCTAAGAAAGCCATCGAATTGCAGGCGGCGGGCGAGCGAGAGCAAGGTTATGAGGCGGCCTTAAGCGCCGTCCGCGACGCTCTGGCGTCCGGAAATTACGACGAAGCCATTCGCCAGGCAGATACCGCCCTCGACTATAAGCCCGAAGACGCCAACGCAAGCCGTCTAAAAACAGAAGCCCAAAATGCCAGGGACGCGGCCGTCGCCAAGGCGACAGAAGCACGCGAGGCGTATCAAACGGCGATGCAGGCCGGAAGGCGGGCTTTGGAAAAAAACAATTATAGCCAGGCCATCCGCCAGGCCAACCTCGCCCTCGCTAGCGAATCTGGCGACGCAGACGCAGCCCAGTTACAGAGCAAAGCCGAGAGCCAGCAAAAAGCTGCGGCTGAAGCACAAGCCCGACAACAACGGTATGATGCCGCGATGACGGCTGGACGTGCAGCGCTTTCCGAAGGACAATATAATGACGCCATTAGCCAGGCCCAATTGGCCTTGGCAAATGAACCCGGCGATCCCGACGCCACAAAACTGCAAAATGACGCCCAGGCTCAGGCGAGGGCGGTTGCCGAAGCCCAGGCTCGCCGCCAAAAATACGACGATGCCATGGCGGCCGCACATGGCGCCTTTTCCAACAAGCAATATGACGAGGTCGTCCGCCAGGCCGATATAGCGCTTGCTAATGAGCCAGGCGATTCCGATGCAACTCAATTGAAAACAGATGCCCAGGCCCAGGCAAAAGCGGCGGCTGACGCACAACTCCGCAAACGGGCGTACGAAACGGCGATCGCTGCCGCCCGGGATGCGCTCCAAAAAGGCAATTTCGATATCGCCATTGCCCAAGCCAAAGTCGCCCTTCAAAACGAGCCAGGCGACCAGGAAGCGACACAGATCGAAAACGACGCCGAGGTCCGCGCCAAAGCGGCCGCGGATGCCGCGGCCCGTCGGCAAAAGTATAACACGGTAATGGCCGCCGGACGCGCGGCATACTCAAAAGAACAATATAAGGACGCCATCAGCTATGCGGACACTGCGCTGGCGAATGAGCCGGACGACTCCCGGGCAACCCAACTGAAGAGCGATGCCCAAACACAACAAGACAAAATAGACGCAGCCCTGGCCAGACAGCAACGATACGACAACGCCATGACCAACGGACGCGCTGCGTTTTCGGAAGGCAAATATGAGGAAGCTGTCCGGCAGGTGAAAATCGCGCTGGCCACAATGCCCGGCGACGCGGCGGCAACCAAATTGCAGACCGACTCGGTGGCGGGGTTATTCGATGCCTTCGTCGCAGCAGGCAATGCCGATTTATCCAAAGGCAATTACAAGGAAGCCATGCAATATTCGAAAGCCGCCTTGGCCATCAGGGACGACCCGGCCGTTCAGGCCATTGAAACCCAGGCGGAATCGTTGCGAAAAGCTCAGGCGAATCTGGACGCACAGCTTGGCATTTTGATGAAGGAATTCAGGGTGGACCAGCAAAGAGGCTCATCTATATCGCCCAACCCCAAAGCCACCAAAATCAGGGAAATAGACGATCCCCACGTCGTCACTCAATACCTCATGCTGACGACCAACCTTGAACAAGCATACATCAAAGAAGGGTGGCTCGACCAGGAAAGACGCCGGGACCTCCTCCAACATGTCCGGGAGAATCTGAATAACTACTGATTTGCTCGCCGCCGGCGCCGCGTGGTGGTCATTCTTTTTCATAAAAGGAATCCATAGACTGGAGAGGCGCCAAATATCACAATGCCGCTTGACAATTCAGCCGCGATTCTTGTATAAACGAAATGGTTCACGGGCACAGGCGACAGGACGGACGCGCTTCTTGGTTGTGAATTTTCGATCCCGGACCTTCTGTGAACGGTCACGGGACGCGAAGCGTGGCTGTGTTTAAACTCGAGAAAAACCGGTCAAAGGCGCATACATGAGACAAAAATATCCCTTCAACGGGAGCGAGCAATCAACAGGTGGCAAAACCGCCAAATCTTTTTCCCGTTCCAACGAGTCAGGCGCACGGCATCATTTGTATCGGTCTGTCATTGTGGCTGTTTCAAGCGCGCTTTTCTATGTCGCAGCGGGCGAGCGCGCCGCGGCCCAATTATCGCCACCGGCAAATGCGACGCCTTCGGCCATAGACCTTGGCAATTCCGTATTGTGGCATCCCGGAGAACTACTGGAATTATACACTTGGCAAAGACCGTCAACAAACGTCGTCACGCCTCCAGCCCCGTCTGCGGAGCCCGCCGTGCCCGCGGATACGAACACCGTTCTTGTGTTGCCCACCGTGCCTGCGGATACGAACACCACCCTTGTGTTGCCCGGATTCCCTTTCCAACAGCCCGCGGCGCGTAAAAACGAAGTGAGAGCTTCGGCGGATGTCATGTACGGGACGGGCACCATTACCGTGCCAATCGGATATGCCCTTAGAGGAGCTGGTCCTTCGGGCGCTTCGTTTCCGGTGGATGCCAATTCCGCCAACCGTTCAACGGTTTATTCCGGCGGAACGCTTTCCTATTCCTACGGGCGTTCCTGGTATCTGGATTTTTCAGCCCAGGATGGCCTGTCTACCGGCAGCACGAGTATTAGCATTCCCAATTTGGGCAATGGTTCATTTCCGGCAAGCTTTGAGGTCAATGACACCTGGTATCAGCTTTATATGCGATACAATTTTCAGAACTTTCTGGCCGGTACCCGTTTCCGCGCTTATTTACGAGGTGGTGCCAGCCTGGTAAAAGCTACGTTGGATACAGTCAACGCGAATTTGGCTTCCGCGGGTTATGGCCCGGGGGATTTTTACACGGAGCACGAT
>JBOHXA010000439.1:0-1683 GCA_050737335.1 Limisphaerales bacterium
TCCCTATACACAAAAAAAGTGTGCAATTTGCGTCGTTCATCCGGGCCTGGCGCCGGGCGTTAACGTAAAGCCGCCCTCGGTTTTCCGGTCTTGTTCCAACATCTTTTCCGGTTCGGATGGCGCCGGCTCATCGTGAAATCGGCTTCATGGAAAACGCCGCGGATTTTCTGCAATATCTCCCCGGCCGCGCCGTATCTCCTATGGCTGGATCATGTTACAGTGAAAGGACCATAACCGTGAGGGGGGACGGTTTCGGAAACGATTCGCCGGACTGTTTGCCAAATTCCTTGACGCGTCGCACAAAAAAGGCAAAATTACTCAAAGTTAAAGGAGCGCTATGAAAATAAATAAAATTGCAATCGTCATTGTTTCGTTATTCGCCGCCCCCCTTGCCCATGCGCAATACTATTGGTTCGGGCCGGCGGGAGTGGGGCCGTATTTCCGCGCAGACATTGGCCCGACGTTTTTTCAGGACGGCGAGATTAAAGGGTACAATGTTTCTGGAACGTTCAATGACCCTCCCGGCCGGGTCAACTACAATGTCGGTGCGTCGGCTGACGGCGCCTTCGGCTGGGCCTTCAACAAATACGTCAGTTTGGACGGTGAATTCGGCTATATCTGGGGCAGCCTGAATAACGCGCAAAACTATGACCCAAACGGTTCCACTCTGGACAATGCGCCCTTCCTGGCTAATGTCATCCTGTCCCTGCCAATTCCACATTCGAATATTGTTCCCTATATTGGCGGCGGACTCGGCGGCTCCGACTCGATTTTCGACGCTCATCATTTTACAGACCCCGCTGGCAATTACGCCGATGGGAGCGAATCGGACGTTGTATTTGCGTGGCAAGTCGTTGCCGGCGTGCGTTTTATGCTCACTCCGAATTTTTCGCTCGGCGTTGGCTATCAATTTTTTGCCACCGGCAATCCAACATTCAGTTACCCGCCCTATCCCAATTTGAACGCGGAATTCCAGGGCGTTCGCACCCATTCCATTATGTTTAGCTTGCGGGCGAATTTCTGACGCGGATCGCCGGTTTCATTGCAGCCACGGCGAGCGCCAGGCAGCGGCGATGCCATCGGCGCGCCATCGGGCTGGAAAACAGGAAAAGCTTGCGAGATTGAAGGCCAGGCCGCATAAATAGCCGGTGCAAGCCCTCAGTCTCCGCATGGCCGCTACTCTCTTCAGTGAAATTGTCGAAGCAGACAATTTGACCCAGAATTGACAGAGGCCGGCGCTATGAAAATCGGAATTGTCAGCCCGTTCATGCCGCATGACTTGCGCGATTTATTGGACGCTGATTCGCAGCAGTTGCTGCCGGGCATTCGCGGCATTTTTGCGAATCCAGTCACTCCCCTGGCCCGCTCCTGGCGCCAGCGCGGCCACGACGTTTCTGTGTTTTGCCTGGACCCCTCGGTGAGCGCCCGACATGTGTTGCGGGGCGACGGCCTTATCATCTACGTGTTGCCCAAACGACGGCCCCGCCGTTATCTGCTTGATTTTTATCGAGTCGAAACCCGCCAGTTAAAGGAAGCGATTCTGGAGCAAAATCCGGACGTGCTGAGCGCCCAATGGACTTACGAACATGCCTGGGGCGCCCTGCAGACGGGCATTCCCACCGCGGTCACCTGCCATGATACGCCCCTCCGCTGCGCCTGGGTGGGCAAAGACTGGTTTACCAC
>JBOHXA010000440.1:0-8297 GCA_050737335.1 Limisphaerales bacterium
ACATTGCGGCTGTTTTTTTATCACATGACTTCAACTGGGTTTCTGACGGTAGCCGTTGGGGGGATCGCCTTTGCCCGCCCGGATGATGCTCGCCGTCTCAGAAGAGAATGCTTCCATCAAATGTCTGGTGGGCGCGGGCGAATATCATTTTCACGAGGAGCCATAAAATCCTGGTGACGTCTTGCAAACGCATGAATCCTGAAACAATTCAAATCATTCAGCCCCGGGTTGCCGACTGTCATAGGCTACCCTGGGTAAAACGCATGAAAATCTCATTAACCCTGGGAAGGTTGTACCGAAAGTCATTCCCATTATTTTCCATGAATCAGCCCATCTTCCGTCTCTCGGCATGTTCCGCTGTTTGCTCTGTAAAGACAAAATCGCCGTGGTTGTGTATCGCGCTCGCGCTCGCCTTGATTTCCATCACCGCCTCCGCCAAACCCTCCCCCCCTGCCGGTCTCCTCGTCAATGGCGTTCACAATCCCCTGGCCATTGATCGTGATTCCACGCGTTTCACCTGGATGTCTCCGGATGCCACTCGCGGTGAACGCCAGGCAGCTTATCAAATTATTCTGTTTCAAAACCCACTCGGCTCAGGGCCGGGAACTGTGGACTCGGCACGAATTTGGTGGGATAGCGGCAGGATAAATTCGGACCAATCAGCTTCAGTCCAATACATGGGCAAGGCGTTGCCCTCGATGACGCGCTTCTGGTGGAAAGTCCGAATTTGGGACCAAACCGGCAAGGCCGGCCCTTACAGCGCGCTCGCGTTTTTTGACACTGGACTCAACAATGGCGAATGGACAGCAAAGTATATCTGGGACGGAACGACCAATGAAAATAACTTTGCCTTTTTCCGGAAAGCATTCGTGCTCACGAGCAAACCCGCTCTGGCCAAAGTCTATGTGACCGCCCAAAACGACTATCTCCTCTTCCTTAATGGGCATCTGCTCGGTCGCGGCCCAGCGCGCTGCGATCCGTATCATTACGGCCAATACAATGCCTATGACATTACAAAACTCTTGACCATGGGTTCGAATGTGCTCGCCGCCATGGGACATTGGGAAGGCAATTGGCATGATTCGGGCGTTAATGCCAAACCCGCCTTTTTGTTGGAAGCGCGCTTGGATTATCCTGATGGTTCGTCTTTTACCATTGGAACGGACCGCTCATGGAAGGTCCTTTCCCGGACGCCATTCATCGAAACCAATCCCACTTATTTTAGCGGCGGCGGCCCAATGCTGAACCGGGCGGCGATTCGATTTGATTCGCGCAGCGAGCCAATAGGCTGGAGACAGGCCGGTTTCGACGACTCCGCCTGGGCCTCGGCCACTGTCGTGGACCGCTCCAACTACCATCTCTTCGCGCAAATGGCGCCCCTGGAAAGGGAACAGGCCCAACTCAAGCCCGTGAGCATCACATTCACCAATGGCGCATGGCTCGTGGATTTCGGCCGCTGCATTGATGGCTGGCCCAAAATTACAATGCGCGCCAACCGTCCGGGTGACGTCATCCGCATCGAGTATTTTCAGATGTCCGGTGAACGCAAGCCCGCCGGTTGGGATGAATATACCTGTCATGGCGGCGTGGAAACCTGGGACGCGGACTTTGGACGGCACACCTCCTTTCAAATGTTCCGGATTACCGGTTACGCCGGAAAGTTGCGGCCCTCGGACGTGCGCGGGATGTGGGCGTATAGCGACGCGGACGTCCAGGGACGGTTCCATTGCTCGAGTCCCCTGCTGAACGCGATTTACAAAATGTGCGAGCGTTCCGCCCGACAGAATATTCAGCAGGGAATGGTCAGCGTGGATGCCGATCGTGAGCAATCGCAATGGACAGCCGACAGTTGGAATATCGGAAACGTCCTGCTTTACAATGATGCCGACACGATGATGATTGATAAGATTGTGCGCGATTATGCCGGCGAACAGAAATCGAATGGCGATTTCTACGCGTGCAGCCCTTCGCCGATGTTCGAGATTCCCGAATGGTCCATGTATTGGCCCATGTTATTGTGGCAGCAATATCTTTTTTCCGGCGATGAAGGGCTGCTGCGTGAAATGGCGCCTCGCTTGACGCGTTTTTTGGATTGGCTTAAGCCTTATCAGAATCCGACGAACCATCTGATCAATCCTCCGGGTTGGCGGATTTCGGAGTGGGCCGCCATCGTCAAAATGCCCAGCGGTGGCGATAACGTCGCCACCGCCTGCCAGTATTATGACAATTTGCGAATTGCTTCCCGCATGTTTTCCATTTTAGGTCAGACACAACTAAGCGACGATTATTTGCGGCACGCGAAGCAAGTTAAGGCCGGCATCAACGCAAACCTGTTCAACGGCGAATACTACCTTGTGAAGCCCGGAATGACCGCGATGTGGGCGCTCGCCTCCGCGTGGCCGTTGCGCTTCAACATCGAACCGGCGGCGGACAAAGGCAGAATCCTTGAGGCCATTGATAAGGTTGGCAAACCGCGCATTGGCGGTTATGGCGGCGACGCATTTTATAGCGGGCTGTTGAACGCGGGAGACGGGGCGTACGTCGTGCGCGATCTGGCGCGCTATCGTCCCATGCTCGACTCCAACAAGGCCAATTGGGAAGGTTTCATTCCCGGCCGGGGTGAGGTAAATCATGCTTGGACTTCCTATCCCGGATACCTCTTCCAAAAGTACATTCTCGGCATCCAGCCGACCAGCGGAGGTTTCGCCACATTCGATGTCCGGCCTTCAACCGGCGGTTTGACCTTTGCCGAAGGTGCCGTGCCCACCGTGAAAGGACTCGTTACCGTGCGCTGGAAGAAAGGAACCGATGGCGAATTCTCCCTCTCGGTTCATGTTCCGGCCAATTCACAGGCCGCGCTCTACATTCCCAAACTTTGCGCCGACAATTTCACCCTTACGGAGTCCGGTAAGCGATTGTCGCCGGTCAAAACAGCTCCGGACGATCCTGGCATCCTGGCCGTTTCCGACGACGATTCATTTATTGAATGTGTGGTGGCCGCCGGAGAATACCATTTCCTCGAACGGCCGCGGAAATAGTTCATGTCAATCCCCTTCGGTTTCAAAAAGTTTCATTGAGTTCCAACTGTCGTTGTTGAACATGCGCCCGTCGGGATGAGAAAATGTCATCATGCGGGCCACGTCCCATAATTCCACTCACTGGACTAAAAAACGGAATTCAATTTAAACAATTGAACAACAATGGCATGTCCGATCAAACTGTTCCCATGGCCTTGAAAATCGTCCTTGTTCGGATGAAACAATTCGTGAAATGTGCCTTGAACGCCGCCGCGTTTATTGGGCTGGCCGCAACCTGCGCGGGCCTCGAACCGCCCATCCAGACGGCCGCCCATATAACCACCCAATACATTGACGCCAAAATTTCTCTCAACTATCCCGGTTTCGAAGGCTTGTCCCTTGACAGCTTGGGAAAAGAACAGTTTCCGTTGGTCACAATCAAGCCGCCGCCCGCTCCATGGCCGCCGATGCGGGCGGTATGGCGCGGTTCGCGAGTGGAATACCGCCGGCCTGGCCGGAATGATTCGTCGCCCGCGCTTTGGGCCATCGAAATCAGAACAAACGAAATCTTGTTGGAATCGCATTGGTCCGCGGAAGATCCGCCTCAACCTCTCGTCATGGATGCCGATGCCACCGTCTGCCATTTGACCTTGCTCGGCTTAATCGAGACCAATCGTTCTGTTCGCCTTCCCGCTCTTCTGCATTTCCCCGGCCAGGGGACCTTCCGAATCAACGCCAATGTTCCAGGCGCCGCGCTCGATTATTCGACCACGCGCATGGAAACTAAAATTATTTTCCCGGCCGCAACGCCGGAACATGTGGCGATAAATTATCGTCTGCGGGTCGTCGCCATTTACCCGAAAATTCCCGGTATCGCCGGGGACGCCCGCTTCGACGGCTTTCGCCGTGACTGGCTCAACATTTTTCAGCTCAACCCTCAACGCCGCATGCTCTCCAATAACGCCGGCAGCGATACCTGCGGCTTTTGTTATTATGAATATGCCGATATCGCCGCGCACACCCCTCCGCTTGCTCCGGGGCTTACGGCCTGGGACATGGTTCGCCAGACCCTCGACCAAATCCTCGCCGGCGTCCCGGCTTGCGGCATGCCCGGATATAGTCCCATGGTCATTCACCGCGAAGATCGCCCGGAATGTTCAGCCGATACCTTTCCATCTTTTTTGATCACTGCAGGGGAGTATCTTCAGGCAACCCACGACCAGGATTGGTTGCGAGCCAATTATGCCAAAATCAAATCCTGGGCCGACCAAATGCTCGCCACCGATCGCAATGGCAACGGCCTCGTCAAATACATCCTCAGCGGAAATAGCGGTTCCTGGCCGGCAAAGATAAAATACCGGCCGGCGAATTGGTGGGACACACTCGGCTTCGGTTACGAGGATGCCTACGCGAACGCGCTGGCCTATCGGGCATTGCTGGACATGGACAAACTCGCGCGGCAAGCCAGCCATCCAAATGCTGCCGCTCGCTATCGCGCTGCCGCGGAGAAATTGAAAGCCGTTTATTTCAAAACCTTTTACGATCCAAAGACGGGTGTATTGGCCGGATGGCGCAGCAAGGATGGCCGGCTTCACGATTATTATTTTCTTTGGGTCAATGGGATTGCGATTGATTACGGGCTGGTTCCGCAAGACAAGGCCAATTCGATCATGGACCGGCTGCTCGCTAAAATGAAAGACGTGGGTTATACAAACTTCAGCCTTGGCCTGCCCGGCAATCTCATTCCCGTGCCCAAAGCCGATTGCATGCAATATGGTCCGCACGACGGATTCCAGATCTACGAAAATGGCGGCGCCACCGCGTGCTTCTCGTATTTTACCTTGGCCGCGCTCTATCATTTGGGCCGCATTCAGGATGGAGACCGGATTCTATTTCCACTCTTGCACGCCTTTGCCTGTGGAGATTTTCAGGGCTTTGGCAGCAACCACAAGAGCAAGGACTGGAAAATGTGGGACGGCGCCTGCAAAGGCTACGAAGGCTTTCTCAATGATAATTACTACGCGCTGCTGGCGGTTCTCGACCGTCAAAAAGCCCTGAACCGCCCCCAAACCGGCTACCGAAACGTCGCGTTCTGGACTGAACCGGGCGTGCAAATCGTAGTCAGTTCCCATAGCTACCGTAATAACGGCGCGATGACCCGCGATGGCGACGTGTGTCCTCTAAATCGCCCGTTTACCCCCCGCGAGCCTCCTTCCCGCTGCTGGTTCAGCAGCGAATACGAGCACTTGCCACAATGGGTCTGGATTCATTTCCCGGGTCCAATAAAAATTGACAAAGTGGTTCTCTATGCCGGAGATGCCGGCGTCGTTCCCTCTGAATTTTCAGGACAGTATCTGCCTGACGGCAATGGCAGGCTTCAAACATTCTTTCATGTCCAAAACGCCCAATTTGATCCCAAGACGCTTTCATATACAATTCGTTTCAAACCGGTTGTGACGGACAATTTTCGTCTGTTGATCCAGCGAAATACGGCCCCGGTCACCCCGCAGTCATGGGTCGCGGCGCTCGCCCAGGTCGAGGTTTACGGAAGTAATGTAACCCGCAACGCAAAACCATCGCCAGCGCCTCTATCCGCGAAACCAGTCGCCGAACTTAAATCCAATCTTCGGCCAACCAAATTTGTTCCTGAAATTACAGACCTCGGCCAGACTTTGAATATCAGCACCCCGTGGTATCGCCTGGCGCTCGACAAATCGCATCCGCGCATCCTCCAACTTTCCTGGGACTCCCTAGGCTTGGGTGAACTGGGCGTCAATTTTTTGCAAACAAACGGCGCTTGTCCAACCCTGGATCCTGTTTTCAATGACGTGGCTTCTCTTGGAACCAGCGTTCTTGCCCGAAACGGGAATGTCTTTCATTATGCGCCCGTCCAGGTGGCGCCGGGCGCCTGGGAGCGGGTTTCCATCCGGGCCAGGCAACGCGGATTTGACCTGGAACTCGCAGCCGCGGCAGACCATCCAATGTTCATGCGCGGCGGACTTTTCCGTTTCCATTTCGCCGCGAACCAAACCCCAACCACATTCGTCTGCCATCCATCACATCTTATCAATTACGTGGACACGCCTGCTTACCTCGCCGCTCCAGACTTCGGGACAGCCTTCATTACGCGCACCGAAGATGCCGCCGCATTCTATCGCGTACCCTCCGCGCTCTTCCCCGCCACGACTTACTGGGTGGACATCACCCCGCATAAACCGGTCGCCGAAGATGGCCTCAATCAAATTGGCCCAAAACCGTGGCACGCGACGCTCCATTTCCAAATTCAGCGGCTGGAACCGTTGCCGGGACTGGTCAACCGCGACCCGCGGCTCAAACGCCTTCCAAAATATTCACTCAATATCGTCCAATGGCGGCCCGATACCGGAATTATCGGCAACAGCGTTATGAGCATCCCTTGCGGCCTGGCCATGTTGTTCTATGCGCAGGAAGCTGTCTTCGCCCCCCACCTGGCGAACGGCATTTCACCCATGCAGATGGTCGGAGCCTCCGTGGAGCGTTATTTCGAAGGCGCGCCCGGCTATCAAATGCCCAACCGTAATGTCTGCGCGCCGGATTGGTGGTCCTCGCGCGAGACGGCCGCGTATCTGGTCATCTCGGCCTGGTACGATGTCCGCACCATCGGCGGCCTCAGACAATTACGCCGCTGGCTCGATCCGCTGGAATGCCTCGCCAATCATATTGAATCGCAGTCCGGCACTGACGGTCTTATCTATCATCCCGGTCGAGGTACCATGTGGTTTGACACTTATAAAATCCAAGGCGCCGATGCCTACTCCAATGCCGCGGATTACCGGGCATTTCAATGTATGGCGGATTTGGAAACATTGGCCGGGCGGCTGGACGTCGCGCGGCATTATCAGACTGACGCCAACCGCATCAAGGGGGTTTATTTCAAATCATTTTATAATCCCAAAACAGGCGTGCTGGCAGGCTGGCGCACAGGGGACGGAAGGCTGCACGATTATATGTTTCCCTGGGTAAATGGATTCGCCATCTGCCAGGGTCTTGTTCCGCTCGATAGAGGAAAGAAAATCCTGCAAGCGCTCCTCGCGCAACTCGACAAAATCGGCTTCCATTCCTATCAACTGGGTCTGCCCACCGATCTGCTTCCCATGCGTCCGGACGACTATGCGCCTCATACCAGTGGCGCTCCCAGACAGGCCGATGGAATGGATACGTGGCAAATTTATATGAACGGCGGCGCTACGCCCGCATTGGAATACTATTTCATCCAGGCCCTTTACGAAACTGGACAATACAACGCCGCCGAACGCCTTCTTTGGCCATTAGTCGAGTCCTATGAGAAAGGGACTTTTAACGCAGGAATTCAACTCCCTCACCAGAAACAGAGGAACCCCGTCGGAAGCGCATTTTACGTATGGAACGGCTCACGCGGTCGCGGTGAAGGTTATTTGCCTGAGGATTGGGACGGCCTTGAGGCGTTGTTCACAGGCCATTTTGGCATCGCCTTTAACAAAGATGGTTACCGATTCGAACCCTGGTCGCCGCTCAAAGGACAAAAAGTTCGCCTGGACCTTCCCTTTATGGGCAGGAACATTTCCTATGTTTCCGAATCAGACAAAGCCAAATGACGAGTAAGTTTGGACGGCTGTGTCGCGGCAGGGTCGAACCGGACCAGGTTATCTGGCGGATCAACCGGAGATATTCAACGACGCAAAAAGCGTTCATCGCATCGCCCAATCGCGGCCAGGCATTATTTACAAACTGAAAATAGATGGTTTGGCAAAAGCCTTTTTGCAAGCAGACAAGAATGGTTGTATCGAGTTTACTTGAAACTCCGGCTGGGCGACGCTCCAAAAATTTGAGATCGCTACGGCGGCTGCCCCTTTGGACTGGAACAATGAAAAATGGCATGACGATCATGCTCGACAATTGTGGCATGGGCAAATTATGGGCCAAAGGCCCCATTCAGACCAGCCTGGGGCATCGCTCGGGGGGGTTGTACGTTCTGAGGAATACGCGCCAACGGCGCCTTCTGGCAAGGATATTTCCCGTCGAGGACAACTGAATTATGGGCCAAAGGCCCAATTCATACCAGCCTGGGGCAACGCCCCAGGCTCCGATCGGCCGACGGGCATAAGCGCCAACGGCGCGGCCTATGGACGGTGAGTAAAATTTCGCCCTGCACTCGGTCGCATCTCAATGGCGCGGGCCGTCATCCCTTCAGGTTGTCGGCCTTCCATTCCTGGGGCGAGGCCCCAGGCAGGTATGGAAAGCGCCGTTGGCGCTGGCGCGTGC
>JBOHXA010000441.1:0-2911 GCA_050737335.1 Limisphaerales bacterium
GGTGGTTTTGACCAAGGAACTCCTTTTCCGGTTTGTCTCGCATGAAGGCGCGGACACGGATAACGCGGCGGTGACGACGGATGCCTGGCATCACCGCGCTGACGCGATTACTTCCGTTGCCGCGGCCATCGGCATTGCCGTGGCGCTCGTGGGCGGTCCGAAGTGGGTTTCCGCGGACGACGTCGCCGCCATCTTTGCGGCGTTGATCATTGGATGGAGCGGTTGGCGGCTCTTGCTTTCGGCCCTGGGCGAACTTATGGACCAATCCCCAAATCCCCAGCTTGCCCGGCAAATTCGGCAAATCGCCTCCGATACGGAGGGCGTGGTGAGCGTGGAAAAGTGTTTTGTGCGCAAAGCCGGCCATCAGCTTTTTGTCGAAATGCACGTCGAGGTGGACCCGCAAATGACCGTCCTGCGCTCGCACGAAATAGCCCACGCGGTGAAAGATAAAGTCCGCGGCGCCATGCCGTCCGTCGGCGACGTTCTGGTGCATATCGAGCCGGTGAATATCCGGGCGCCGCGAAACAGAGCCGATTAACTTCCAAAGGTCGGGGAAGCAGCCTCTTACAGGACGGCAACGGATTTCGACGAATGCGCTGAATCCCAGCGGTCATTCAGGAAATGAAAACGCTGTTGAATTTCCCCGGCCTTTAAGGTTTTGTTGTTTCGAAACCTTGGGCCTGTTCGGCGAAAATGTCGTATATGGTTTCCAACATCAATGCCGGGTTGCACTGGCATTTTAACAGGCGGCGGTTCGCCCCGGCCAAAAGATGCTCATCGTCAGCCTCGATAATCGAATTGGTGGAAAAAATGAGAATGGGCACGGTTTTGAGCCGCGAGTCCGATTTCATGAATTTGAGCACCTCAACGCCGTCAAATTTGGGCAGCACCAGGTCCAGCAGGACTAAATCCGGCACGATGTTATGCAGAAGCTTGAGACCCTCCAGCCCGTCCCGCGCGGTAAAAACCTGGTATCCAGCCCGCTCGAGAACCCTCAGATACGCCAATCGCTCCACTTCGCTGTCCTCGACAAAGAAAATTGTTTTTGGTTCATTTGGCATAACGGCCTGCTGTCGCTCGATCGCTAGAGATTTTGAGTTAGTTAGACGGTCGCAGTTTATTTACTCTGGAACCGGGAAATTGACCGACATCGTCGGCACAAATCTAATGGTATCGGTAGCAGCAAATATGCCATGACGGATGCTCAATTCTGGTGAGTTTGTCGAATTTTTGCGGGCGTCCAAACCATTTTATGCCAGCGGCCCGGGAGATTGCACGGGCGGTTGCCGGACAAAAAGCGGCACGGTCATCTCGAGACGGCCATTGACCGCCAGGCCGATCTCGTATTCGCCGCCACGCGGAATCTGAAGGTTGTGAATGCCCACGACGATCGCGGCGCTGGCCGAGGACGCTCCCGATGGGATCTGAATGTTGATCTGCTGCGACGGCGGCGAGGGTTGGAGCGGCTTGCCATCCGAATCAATGATGGAAAAGCGGATATCCTTGACCCCCTCCTCGATTTTTCGAAACCTCAGTTTGGCCACCAGGCTGCAGCTAATGGCGATCGGAAATTGCGGAACGAAAATGATGTCCGTCGCGCCAAGGATATTTAATTCCCCGTTGGGACTCGGCCGCGCGGCAAAGCAAAGAGTCAACATCTCCGTCGTCATGCCAACGGGTGTAATCGAAAATTTAAAAGGAAAAAAGGAAAAAGAGCTTCGTTCTGGCAGGTTTGAAAAAAACGGATTGACGGGTTTTCACCCGTCAATCCGTTGCACTGACCCTCAGCTTCAGCGTTTAATGAGCCGCCTGGTGGATTGCGGTGCCCGATCCGCTAAAGAACGCTCCCGCGCCCAGGCACAAAAGTCCGACCAACGCCAGCGTCATGGGGACGAGGCCGATGACTGCCAGAATTCCCAGCACCGCCACGCCCAACCCCATAAGGGCATTGCCATTTTCACCACCGGCCAGGGTTGCATTTCCCGCTTCGGGCGAACCGCTCGCAAGCCAGTTCAAACGGGCAAGCATTCCACCGCTCAATAAGAGCCCGCCGCCATAAACCAGGACTGCGATTGAGATCAGCTGGCCGGAATAGTGGAAAAACGAGATGATGCCCAGCACAATGCCGGCAAGACCGGTAAAGAAGCTCGCGGTCATGCCCCCGCCGGTCACACGCATGCCCTGGGCATTCAGACTGTTAATCGCCGCTCTTGCCAGCATGCTGTCCGCCAGAAAGACGGCGCCGATTACGATTGTGGCGACTGCAGCCACAATGTTGGTATAAATCCCCACCAACCCGACGATGGCCAGCGCGATGGTGGCCAAAGCGCCGAGACCCTCGGTTACTGAACCGCTCACAAGCGTTTCAGGAAGATACCGATGAAGGGGATGTGTTGTTTCACTTGCATTCATATTTTTTTACTCCTTTCAAAATGGCAGCGACTGTTCGTCCCTGCCGATCATGCTCTTAAAAATTAGACCGTAAACTCGGAGATTCGTTTGAACGGCCTCTTCCAGACCCTTTCAGAACATCGTCTCCGAACGCTTGCGTCCTAATCCTCGTAGCCATATTGGGTCTTTGACCAGCTTAAACCACGCCAGTCCCAGGCGCGGGTCGCCAGCGCAAAAAGCCTGATCTCATCGAATGCCGATGGCGCTAATTCTCTTGCCGTTCCAAAAATTGAGGTTTTTTGAGTTTTTAGCCCGGAAAAAGCGAAGCATGGCGTTTTGCATTTTGCATTCACCGGTCGCGAATTGCCGCAAAGTCCACATTCCAACCCTTTAGCCTTAGCTCCGGCTGTTTTCCGGCGGGGAAATCAGCGATGTACGACCCGCTGGCATGCGGAGGAAGCGAGATATAATTGTCGTTCCAGATCACCGGCACAATCGTTCGTTTGGACCTCGGGTCCAC
>JBOHXA010000442.1:0-13903 GCA_050737335.1 Limisphaerales bacterium
GAAATTGGGGCTGACGCCGCTCTTTGCCGCGCCGCCCGGCTCGTAGCTCTGTAGCCCGACAAAAGTGGCAATACCCCGCTTTTTCAGGCTTTTCGCTCGATCCAATAGGAAGTTAGGTTAAACGACCGGGGCGCGGAATATAAGGCAAGTACTGCGAAGCATCGCGGCGCGGGCAAACGCAGGCGATGAAAAACCAGGTTGGCGCGGCATCGAGAGAACCTAACTAAACGTGCGAACTTTCTTATCCCTGCCTCGTGGCAGGGCCACACGAAATGTTCCAGCTTTTTTTAAATTCCCATGGAATGGCTCGAAAAAATTTCTTCGTTTTATTTCGCGTAGGATGGCGGCGCATCCGACCTATGCGCGCCCCAATGCGTGTTTGGGGTGAGCCTTAAATCATAGGCAAGCGTTCCACCATGACATATTTGGGCATACCGAAGCCATGGTTTGTTCCATGTGCTGCCATTGACCTTCAATCGTTGCACGTACGGGGCGTCTTTGGCCGCGCCCGTGGCCGTAATAATGACATCACCCCTGGGCAAATGAATGACGGCGCGCGGAAACAAAGGGCTGCCCAGCACCAGAATGCTCGAGCCCGGCAGTTCCGGATACATTCCCAGAGCGGCAAAGACGTACCAGGAAGACATTTCACCCAAATCATCGTTGCCCGGATATCCTCCCGGTTCAGCGGAATAAAGCTCGTTCATCGCCCGGCGGACTGTGGCCTGGGTCTTCCAGGGCGCGCCCCAAAAATCATAAATCCATGGAGTTTCCAGGCAGGGTTCGTTTCCAAGGTAGGCATACATTGAGTTGCCGCCGGCATTCAATTTTGTGTGGAAAATGTCCAATTGTTGAATGGCCTTGCGCCTGCCGCCCAGCAGTTTCGCAAGTTCCTTAAGATCAAAGGGGACCATCCAACGGTATTGCGCCGCCGAGCCTTCCACATAGGCGGTGTCCTTATCGTATCGGTTTCGATCGCTCACAAAGTGCGGCGCCCAGGAACCGTTGCGCCGTCGCATCTGGTCGTAACCCGTTTTGCGATTAAAAACATTGCGCCAATTTTGCGCGTGCCGTAACAGCATCCGGCTGTCTTTTTTGTCGCCCAATGCCGCGGCGAATTGCGAGAGCCCAAAGTCTGCCGACGCGTATTCGAGCGTCATCGAGACGTTCCCGTAACCGCCTTTTTGATGTTCGGGCACGTAGCCCAGATGCAAATAATCATCCAGGGCGTCGCGCTCATGCGTTGCTGGCTTTGGCGCATAGACGGCAGGGTTGGTGGCCGCATTCACCAGGCCCGCCAGGGCGGCGCGGGCATCGAAGTTGGTCGCGCCAAATGCGTAAAAATCAGCAATAATCGGCCCCGCCGGATCGCCCATCATGACGCCGCTGTCCTCAGTGAGGACCCCCCACCGGGGAAAAGTCCCGCCCTGTTGATAGTCCATCAGGAGCGATTGCGCCATGTCCGATGCCTCCTTCGGAGCGAGCATGGCAATCATCTGCGCCTCGCTGCGATATATATCCCACCCGGAATACATTCCATATTGCGCCCTGCCTTCGGTCGCGGTGTGAACGTGGCCGTCATAACCCATGTATTGGCCGTTGATGTCAGAAACAACATTGGGAGAAATCAGCGCATGATAAAATATCGAATAGAAGGCTTGAAGCCCGGCGGTTGTCCCGCCAGTGACCTGGATTTTGTTCAACCATTGATTCCAGATGTCCCCGGCCGATTTCACGGCGTTGTCAAAATCCGCCGACGTAAAGGCCGAGACGGGATTTTCCGCTTCCACATTCGCCTTGGCGTTGGCCGCGCTGACATAGGAAATTCCAATTTTTACCAGGACGGTGCGGCTGCCGGAGGTGTCAAAGGTAATGTACCCGCCCGACGCGATTCCAGAGGCTTTTGTCCTGGACTTGACGAAGTTGCCATCGGCCCAGGTCGAAAAGCCCGAGAAGGAGTGGTCAAAAACCGCATAGAAATAGATCGTCCGGATGTCGCGCTGATTGACATGCTTGCGATTGCAAAAGTAGCCGCCAATCGTCCAGCCCGTTACCGTGCGGGCGGCGGGATCAATTTCAATTCCCGATGCGTCAGAGCCGTTGACGTCGCTGGCCGCGTTAATGAGCATCGTTGCGCCGGCGTGGGCGGGATACGTGAAACGGCCGAAGCCGGTGCGCGTGGTCACCGTCAACTCGGCCTTGATGCCGTTGTCCAGCGTCACGGCGTAGCAACCCGGCGTGGCGAATTCATTTTGATGTGAAAACGCCGCTGCGAAAGAAGCGCGGTTTTCGGGAGGCGCCGATGGCGCATTGCCGGAAAGCGGCATCATTCCAAAATCCTCGCCATAACTGCAACCGGCGCCGCTCATGTGCTCGACGCTAAAATCCGATATTTGGTCGTCCTGATAAGAATATCCACCCTTGCGCAGTCCCATGTCCGTGTCCGGACTCCATTGAATCATGCCGAAGGGAAGGACGGGGCCGGGAAACAGATTGGCGCCGCCGGCCGTTCCACACATGGGCGAGGCATATTGCTTGAGGTCCAAAGCGCCGGGATTATCCTGTGAAAACGCATTGGCGCCAACGGCGCAAATAAGGGCGAAAAGAGAGGTTAAAGCAATGAGAGGAGATGTGCGCGTCATATTTGTGATTTATTGAAAAAAAATTTGTGTGGAAAAATGCTCAAAGTCAATGGAATCCGTGGCCGATATATGCATAAAAAAGTGCAAATTTAAGGAGAAAAAATACTGGAAATGACAATTGACCTGAGGCATTTTAGCCGTTCTCTATGGGACCTAAGAAAATAATCGGCGCGATAGCCGCGCTGCTCGCGCCCGGAATGACGGCATTTGCCGGGGAAGCAGACATTAAATTGCCTCCGCTTGACACCGTGTCATTTTTCAATGGTGGCTTGAGCAGCCATGCCATCCTCGATATTGGGCTGGCCGTCTGTGTGGTTGGCGCTTTGTTTGGCCTTCTGCAATACTTCCAGACCCGGCGGCTTCCCGTCCATCGCTCCATGGCCGCTGTGTCGAACATCATTTGGGAAACGTGCAAAACCTACCTGGCGCAGCAGGGCAAATTTCTTGTCGGACTTTGGATCCTCATTGCCATCTGCATGGTCTATTATTTTATCGGGTTGGAACACGATCCCATCGGTAACGTCATCATCATCCTGATCTGTTCGATTGTCGGCATCGTGGGCAGCACCGGCGTGGCGTGGTTTGGGATTCGCATCAACACCATCGCCAATTCCCGTTCCGCGTTCTCGGCGCTCAGGGGCGACCCTCTCGGGACGCTGTTCATCCCATTGCGCGCGGGCATGAGCATCGGTCTGCTGCTGATCTGCGTCGAATTGTTCTGCATGATTTGTATCCTGAGATTCGTGCCGCCGCATCTTGCCGGTCCCTGTTTTGTTGGATTTGCCATCGGAGAGTCACTCGGCGCGGCTGCGCTGCGTATCTGCGGCGGTATTTTCACCAAGATCGCCGACATCGGCGCGGACTTGATGAAAATCGTCTTCAATCTTCCCGAAGACGACCCGAAGAATCCGGGAGTTATCGCCGACTGCACCGGCGACAACGCCGGCGACTCCATTGGCCCCACTGCCGACGGTTTTGAGACGTACGGCGTCACCAGCGTGGCGCTGATTGCGTTTCTGGCGCTGGCCCTTGGCGCATCGCCCGCGTTGGGCGGCAAATTGATCGTCTGGCTCTTTGCGATTGAGATTCTGATGGTGCTGGCCTCGCTGCTTTCGTTTTACATCAATAAATTTGTAAGCGCCGCGCGATACGGCGGCAAAAAAGAGTTCAACGCCGAGGGACCTCTGACCCTCCTGGTCTGGATTACTTCAATCGTTTCGATGGCTGTCGTTCTGATTGCCAGCAGGTTTCTATTGGGAAATTTTTCGATTCCGGGCGCAGCCGGCGCCGCGCCACAGCCCTTGCCCAACCTTTGGTGGATCCTGGGCTGCACGATTTCCTGCGGCATTCTGGCGGCGGCGCTTATCATGGAGTTCACCAAAATCTTCGTCAGCACGACTTCAAGGCACGTGCGCGAAATCACAACGGCTTCCGAGCAAGGCGGAGCGTCGTTGAATATTTTGTCTGGCTTCGTGGCTGGAAACTTCTCGGCATTCTGGATGGGGTTGGTCATCCTGGGGCTGATGTTCGCGGCTTATGTGCTCTCGCAGCAGCCCAATGTGATGGCCCTGATGCCGCCCCAATTTGCATTCGCCGCGCCCATTTTCGCCTTTGGGCTGGTGGCCTTCGGGTTTTTGGCCATGGCCCCGGTCATTATCGCCGTTGACAGCTTTGGCCCGGTCACCGACAACGCGCAATCGGTGTATGAATTGAGCCGCATCGAGGCGCTGCCGAACGTCAGCGCTGAAATTGAGCGGGATTTTCAATTCAAACCCGATTTTGGCAACGCCAAACATGAATTGGAAAAATACGACGGCGCGGGAAACACATTCAAAGCCACCGCCAAGCCGGTCCTCATCGGCACGGCCGTTGTGGGCGCGACGACGATGATTTTCGGCATCATCATGGTCCTCGAACAGAAATTCGGCCAGGTCCAATTGAACCTGAGCCTGGTTCAGCCGGCGATTCTTTTCGGACTCCTGATGGGCGGCGCGGTGATTTACTGGTTTACCGGCGCGAGCACCCAGGCGGTGGTCACCGGCGCCTACCGCGCGGTCGTGTTCATCAAAGAAAATCTTAATCTCGAGAAGGAAACCGCCTCGATTGAAGACAGCAAAAAGGTTGTCGAAATTTGCACCCGCTATGCCCAGCGCGGCATGGTCAATATCTTCATCGTCATTTTCTCGCTGGCGCTGGGCTTGTCCTTCTTCGACCCCTATTTTTTCATCGGCTATCTCATCGCTATCGCCTTTTTCGGTTTGTTTCAGGCCTTGTTCATGGTCAATGCCGGCGGCGCGTGGGACAACGCGAAAAAAATTGTGGAAGTGGATTTGAAACAAAAAGGCACCCCGCTGCACGCCGCGACAGTCGTTGGCGACACCGTGGGTGATCCTTTCAAGGACACCAGTTCGGTGGCCATGAACCCCATCATCAAATTTACAACGTTGTTCGGGCTGTTGGCCACGGAAATTTCCGTCACCATGACGAATCGAAGCGCCAAAACCGGCGTCGGCATCTTTTTCTTTATCGTCGCCCTGATTTTCGTCTATCGCTCATTCTACGGAATGCGCATTCCGACCGACAAAACCGTTTCAAAATAAACACTTGAACCGTTTTTCGCGTTTTTTTGTCTGTTTCGGCCTCCTCACAATTTCATTCACCACGTCCGTCTGTGCGGCGGATGGAGCTGGCACCTCGCCGCGAACTGAAGAAGCGGTCATACTCACGCCCAAGCCCGGGCCGGCGCCGCGCATTAACGGACCCAGGGTCTATGGCGCGCGCCCGGGACACCCATTTCTGTATCGCATTCCGGCGCAGGGCGAACGGCCGATGGTCTTTTTCGCCAGACATTTGCCCCGGGGGTTGAATCTGGATGCCCATACTGGAATTATTAGCGGCCTGACGCCCAAGGCCGGCGAATACACGGTGATGCTGCGCGCCAGAAATTCGCGCGGACGCGCCAGTCGCGTCTTCAAAATCGTCAGCGGCGACACACTTGCGCTGACGCCGCCGATGGGTTGGAACGACTGGTACGCCCATTACAATCGCATTACCGATGCGAAGGTTCGCCAGGCAGCGGACATCCTGATTAGCAGCGGCTTGGCCGACGTGGGCTATCAGTACGTGAACATTGATGATTGCTGGGCGAATTCAAACAATCCAAAAGACCCGGATCGCATCGGCCCCTTTCGCGATGAGCGCGGGAATATTCTTCCAAACAAGTATTTCCCGGACATGAAGGCGCTCAGCGATTATATCCACGCCAAAGGATTGAAGGCCGGTATTTATTCCTCGCCAGGTCCGACGACTTGCGCGGGTTTCGCCGGCAGTTACGGGCATGAAGCGCAGGACGCGCGGCAGTTTGCCGCGTGGGGATTTGATTTTCTGAAATATGATTGGTGCAGTTACGGTCGAGTTGTGAGCAAGCCGCCTTCATTGGAAGAGATGAAACGCCCCTACCGGCTGATGGGCGGCCTGTTAAAGCAACAAAACCGGGACATTCTTTTCAACCTTTGCCAATACGGGATGGGCCGTGTCTGGGAATGGGGCGCCGAAGTGGGGGCCCAGTCCTGGCGGACCGCGGGCGACCTTGGGTTTCAGCTTAACCGCATCTTCGATGTGGCGCGCTTGAACGCCCAGCACGCTGCGTGGCAAAAACCTGGCGCCTGGAATGATCCCGATTACATCCAGATCGGCTGGATTGGGAACGCCCGGGGCGCGGGTCTGCCCAAAGAATGTCCGCTGACGCCCACCGAGCAGTATTCGTTCATGTCGCTATGGTGCCTGATGAGCGCGCCGCTGTTTTACAGCGGCGACCTGACCAAATTGGACGCGTTCACGCTGAATGTTTTGTGCAATCCGGAAGTCATTGATATAGACCAGGACCCGCTGGGCCAGTGCGCGAAGGTTATTGCTCTCTCAGGCAAAACATTTCTGATGATAAAAAATCTGGAAAACGGCGGCCATGCCCTGGGCCTGTGCAATGGCGGCAACAAACCGGCCATGATGACCGCAACGTGGTCTGCGCTTGGTTTGCGAGGCAAACAGCGCGCGCACGACGTCTGGCGCGAGAAAGACCTTGGCGCTTACGACAAGGCGTTTAGCGCGCAAGTGCCGGCACACGGGGTCGTTCTGATCACGCTTGTGAAAGCGAACCGATTCAGAAAATGGCTCTGAAGAAAATGAAAAGTTCGAGAATGAGAAGGATCATTCAGTCAGACCTGGCAATGACTATTACATCGCGCTTTATCGGAACGGCAAAAGAAATTGCCAAAAAACGGCATTTTGGAGATTTCCGGGGAGGTTATTGCCGCCGTGCCGCGCCGTTTTGGCGTGGGATTCTCCTCGCGTCGTCTGCCGTATCCGCCGGAAATAAAACTCGAAAATCCTGACTGAAAATCCCAAATTGAATCATGTCTGTGATTCAGCGACCGATTCGAGTTGGATGGCAATTGCGGGTTTTTTTCACCGAAAAGGTCTTCGCGACGGACAATTTAACCCTGAAAAATGCGCTGGCGGACGCCCAACCGCGAAAAGCGCTCGTGATCGTCGAAAACTCACTGTCCCACGCGCGGCCGGGCCTGGAGAAGCAGATCGAGAATTATTTCTCGAAACACCAAAAACAGGTGCAGTTGGCGCGTCCCCCCTTGCCGGTGGTTGGAGGCGAGCGCTCGAAAAATTCCATTCCATTGGTCACGGAACTACTCTCGCAAATTGAGCGCCATCACATAGACCGCCAATCCTACCTGGTCGCCGTGGGCGGCGGCGCATTGTTGGACCTGGCGGGATTTGCCGCAGCCATCGCGCATCGCGGCATCCGGCACGTGCGCATTCCAACGACGACGCTCGCCCAGGCCGATTCAGGCGTGGGCGTGAAAAATGCCATCAACGCCTTTGGCAAAAAGAACTTCATCGGCACATTCGCGCCTCCGCATGCCATTATCAATGATTTCAACTTGCTGGAAACGTTGCCGCCCCGGGACAAGCGCGCCGGCTACGTCGAGGCTGTGAAAGTGGCGTGCATTCGGGACCGCGCCTTCTTCGACCATATTGAACATCATGCCGGAAACCTCGTCGAGTTTGAGCCAAATGCCATGAAGCGGGTTATTCGCCGTTGCGCTGAATTGCACGTGGTCCACATAGCAACCGGCGGCGATGCCTTTGAAAGAGGCCCGGCGCGACCGCTGGATTTTGGGCATTGGGCCGCCCACAAGCTCGAACAGATTTCCGATTTTACGATTTCGCACGCCGAGGCCGTCGCCATCGGCATCGCGCTGGATGTCATCTATTCGCGGATGAGCGGACTTCTCAAGCACGGCCCTTGCGAACGCATTTTGAATCTGCTCAAGCGACTGGGATTCAGGTTATACGCCGATGAAATGCTCGATGCCGGCGCAAAGGGAAACCTGAGGATTCTCGATGGCCTGGAGGAGTTCCGGGAGCATTTGGGCGGAAGATTGACCATTACACTTTTAAAAGATATCGGTCGCGCGGTGGAAGCGCATGAGATGCATTCCAAAAAGATTGTCAAGGCTATTCACGAACTCCGGCAACGAACAAAATGAGCCGGCTGGCCGTCATCAACGCCGTCTGCCTCACTGAAGCGCTCATTGGTGAAGCCACGCCGCGTATCGCCGGGTTTTGCCGAAGCGGAGCGCAGGCCCGCATTTTGCCAGCCTTTCCCGGCGTCACGTGCGTGGCGCAATCGAATTATCTCACCGGCAAATTACCGTCGGAACACGGCATCATCGGCAACGGATGGTTTAACCGGGAGCTTGCGGAAGTTCATTTCTGGAAACAATCCAATCGCCTGGTCCAAAGGCCCAAAATTTGGGACGCCATGAGAGCGGCCCATGGCCAAGGGTCGCCGGGCGTCGCCAATTGCTTCTGGTGGTTCAACATGTACTCGGGCGTGGACTATTCGATCACCCCGCGCCCGATGTACCAGGCCGATGGCGGCAAGGTTTTCGATATTTATTCATGGCCCTACTCGATCCGCGAAGAAATCAAAAAAGAACTGGGAGAATTTCCGTTCTTCGGCTTTTGGGGGCCGGCCGCGGGCGTCAGGACGCCGCAGGGTTCAGCCGATTGCGCGACACGCTGGATTGCCGAGTCCGCAAAATGGATGGAACAAAAATTCGCGCCCGCGCTGAATCTGGTTTATTTGCCACATCTGGACTATAACCTGCAACGGCGCGGGCCATTCGCCGAGCGGGACGGCCATCGCGTCATTAATCCCGCTATCCTTCCGGACTTGAATGCGATTGATTCGATCGTTGGGAATCTGATTGATTTTTTCCGCGAGCGCGACGTGCGGGTTGTTTTGCTCTCGGAATACGGCATCACAAATGTGGATATGCCGATTCATCTGAACCGTGTTTTTCGCAAACACGGCTGGTTAACCGTAAAGGACGAATTGGGGCGGGAGGTTCTGGACGCCGGCGCCAGCCGGGCTTTTGCCCTCGCCGATCATCAGGTCGCGCACATTTATTTGAACGATGTTTCCGCGGAAAAATCCGTGCGCGATGTTTTGGAAAAAACCCCGGGGATTGAAAAAATTCTTGCCGGCGAGGCGAAAGCAGCCGCGGGGATCGCTCATCCTCGGGCCGGAGACCTGATCGCCCTGGCCGCGAAGAACGCGTGGTTTACATATTATTACTGGGATGACGACGCGCTGGCGCCTGATTTTGCGCGGACCGTGGACATCCATCGAAAGCCTGGCTACGATCCGGCGGAACTTTTCATTGACCCAAAAATCATCATGCCTCGAATGAAAATCGCGCGAAAATTGCTCCGGAAAAGGCTGGGTTTCAGAATGTTGATGGACGTCGTCCCGCTGGAGGCAGGCCTGGTCAAAGGCTCGCATGGCCGAAAACCCGACGACGAAAAGGATTGGCCGGTCATTGTTGTTGAAAAGCCGGAACTTTTAGGCGGGCGTGACATCGAATCAACGGATGTTTTTCACGTCCTGTTGCGACATTTGGACTAACTCAAAAAGAGCTCGTTTCAGAACTATCGGCGCCGTTAAAAGACGGCGGCGCGTCGTGGGGACTGCTGCCCCAGCTTGTGTCCGGTGTGGAACTCAGGTCGTAAACCATGGTCCCATTGTCTTTTATATCCGAAAAATGCAGCCACGGTTTGTTGGAGGGCTTGCCATTGACGATCAGGCTCCGCACATAGGGAGAACCTTTTCCAGCGCCGTTGGCGGTTATGGTGATATCGCCGGATTGCAGGTGGACAACGGCTTTTGGAAACAATGGGCTTGCGAGCACCAAAATGTCAGAGCCGGGCAACTCCGGATACATGCCCAGCGCGGCAAAAACATACCATGATGACATCTCGCCCAGGTCATCGTTGCCGGCGTAGCCGGCGGGATTGCCGGAATACAATTCATTCACCGCCCGCCGAACGACGTGCTGCGTCTTGTACGGCGCGTCCCAGAAATCATAAATCCACGGCGTTTCCAGGCAAGGCTCGTTGCCCAGCCATGCCATCCAGGAATCGGCGCCGCGATCGCCGACGTTCAAATGGGTGAAGAATTGGTCAAGCCGTTGCACGGCCGCGCTTTCGCCGCCCATCGCCGCGGCCAAGCCCTTGTAATTGAAGGGCACCATCCAAAGATATTGCCCGGCTGTGCCTTCAACATAAGCGCGATGGTATTCGATCTGATTTTTTCCGTTTCTGATCACGGTCCTGCCTTCGTCGTAGGTCCCGGAGTTGTTCGTGAAGCCCGGCGCCCAATGGCCGTTGCGTCTCTTCATTTGAATATATCCCGTCCGGGGATTATAGAGATTGCGCCAGTTTTGGGCATGTTGCAGGAGCATCTGGCTGTCAGATGTATCGCCAAGCGCGGCCGCAAATTGCGACAGGGCAAAGTCCGCCGAATCGTATTCCAAGGTCATGGAAACACAGCCGTACCCGTCTTGTTCGCCGTTTTCGGGCACATATCCCAATTTCAGGTAATCTTCCAATCCATCACGTTCATGGGTTTTACTGCGGGGGGCATAAACGGCGGGATTGGTGGCGGCATTGACAAGGCCGGCAAGAGCGGCCTGCGCGTCAAAATTCGTTGCTCCAAACGCGTAATAATCGGCGATAATCGGGGCGGCCGGATCGCCCATCATCACGCCGCTGTCCATCGTGACAACACCCCAGCGCGGAAATGCGCCGCCCTGCTGATAATCGTTGAGCAGCGACTGCGCCATGTCCGAAGCTTCCTTGGGCGCAAGCATCCCGAGCAATTGCGCTTCACTCCGATAAATGTCCCATCCCGAGAAGTTTGCGTATTGGACGCGGCCGCGGGTGTTATGGACCTGGCCGTCATAGCCCAAGTAATCGCCGTTGGCATCGGAGCAAGTGGTGGGGCCGATGAATGTGTGATACAACATCGAGTAAAAAGTTTTCATTTCATTCGTTGTTCCGCCGCTCACTTGAATGGTGTTTAACCATTGATTCCAATTGTCGCTGGCGTTTTGAACGGCATTGTCGAAGTCGCGGGATGAAAAACGGGACACCGGGCTTTCCGCCTCGATATTGGAACGCGCGTTGTCCATGCTCACGTAAGAGATGGCGACCTTGGCCATGACGGTTGGGCTTTTTGAGGTATCGAATGTTAAAAAAGCGCCGGAGGCGGTGTCGCTTCCATTAGTGCCGTGCGGGGCGTAAGCGGCGCCGCTCCAGGTGCCGTATCCTGAAAAGGGTTTATCAAAAACAGCGCAGAAATAGATGGCGCGCTTGTCGCGCTTGCGTGAGCCCGGGCCGGCCTGGCAAAAATAGCCGCCAATGGACCATCCGGTCACTTCATGCGTCCGGGGATGGATTTCAATTCCCGAATCATCCGAATGGTTCACGTCGCTGGCCGCGTTAATCGCCAGGGTTGCTACTTTGCCTGAGGGAAACGTGAACCGGCCGAAACCCGTGCGGGTGGTGGCGGTGATTTCAACCTTGATACCATTGTCCAGGGTCACCGCGTAATACCCGGGCCTGGCAACCTCCTTATCGTGAGAAAAAGTTGTGGCAAAGGCCAGCCGATTGCCATTTGGAGGTTCTCCGGCCCCCAACACGGGCATAAATGAAAAATTCCCGCCGTCCGGACACCCGGCGCCGCTCAAATGGTCAATGCTGAAACCGGAAATTTCCGTATCGTAATACTTGTAACCGCCCGGAGTCGTGCCCGCTCCGGTGTCAGGGCTCCATTGAATCATGCCAAAGGGCGCGACCGCGCCGGGGAAAAGATTGTTGTCACCGGCGGGCACGCCCGGAAACGTTCCCGTTCCGCACATTGGGCTGGCGTATTGGACGAGATTCTCCGTTCGCTGGCCCATGCGGGCCGGCGGGGACATCCGGCCTTTGGGAGCGGTGCAGGACGTGGCAGCCACGGCCAGGACGCCCGATACAATCACAGTCGTTTGAGCAATTCTCATGGGTTGCAATTTGAATAGAAGCGAGGATGAATTCAACTTCAAATTTAAGATGAAAGTCTATGATTGCGGCGATTTCATGTCTTCACATCCATCGTGACTTTCGCGTTCAGCAGCCGCGATATGGGGCAACCCGCTTTGGCGATGTTGGCAATTTCCAGGACCTTTGCCGGGTCAGTTCCCGGAACCCTGGCCGTCACGTCCAGGTGTGATTCGGTGACCGTGAAACCATCGTTAGTTTTGTCCAGGGTAACCGTCGCTGTGGCCGAGATGCTTTCGGGGCTTAAGCCGCCCTTTCCCAATTCGGCTGAAAATGCCATGGCAAAACACCCGGCATGCGCGGCGGCGACCAGTTCTTCCGGGTTTGTGCCGGCGCCGCTTTCAAACCGCGTGGTAAATGAGTATTGCATGCCCTTGAGGGCCCCGCTGTCAGTCGAGATCGTTCCGTTGCCATCCTTCAATCCGCCGCGCCAAACGGCTGATGCTTTTCGTTTCATCGTATCTCCTTTTGTTTTGGTTCGGGGAACGTAGATTCGTTCCGCGGCTTTCACAGTAACGCCACCGGGTTGGAATCTCAAGCATAAGAATCGAACAGCTGCGGAGCTCCAGAATGGACGCGCCGCAGGACGATGAACCTCGCTCCTTGTAGCAGCGGACATAAGTCCGCTCCAATTGCCTGGCGGGAGAAACGCCCGACTTCGCTCGTTGCCCAGCGCACGAGCCAACGGCCCACTGGAAAGGCCCCGAATGACAGCCAAGATGGCCTTTCCGCACTTCCTGCCCAGGTATCGGCAACCGCTTGGATTTGACATTTCGCTCCCGCCATTTGAAATTCATGCGCAAGGACAACCGACATGAAGCAACCAGGTGATACTCAATCCCGAATAATTTGGTTTGCGCTCGCGACGTTTTCCCTTGCCCTGACCGTCGCGATTATCGTTGGGGCGGTTTGGGGCATTGGCAAGTTTTTAAACCTGCTCAGCCCGGTCCTGTGGCCGCTGGCCATCGCGGTGGTGGTGGCGTATCTCTTTGATCCGCTGGTCAACTGGCTGGAACACCGCGGCGTGACGCGGCTCTGGGGGATCACGATTGTGTTCGTGGTGATCTTTTGCATTTTCTCGGGGCTTCTGGCGAGCGTAATTCCCCAAATGGTCAAGGAATCGCACAAGCTCGTCAAAAGTATTCCCACATACACCGGCTGGGTGCAGCTACACTTTTATCAGTGGGTTGACCGCGCCAGCAAGGCTGCTTCCTCGGCCTCGGTTCGGGCGCAAAACACCAACGCGCCCCCGGCTTCTTCGTCAGGCTCGACGAATTCAGCCGCGGCCGCCGCCGCCAAGGCCAATATAACGGCCGCTTCGCAGCCGGCCCAAATTCACAATCGAATCATGGCCTCCGCAACGGATTGGTTTGAGAAAGTGATTTCGGCCATTGGCACATGGGTGCTTTCAGAACTGGCCAAGGCCACCGCCCTGTTAGACGTGGTGATTGCGCTCATTTTGATTCCCATCTACTCTTTTTATTTCCTCAGGGAAAAAAGATGGATCCGTTCCAACTGGACGCATTACCTGCCCCTTCGCGATTCACCGGCAAAGGAAGAAGTGATTTTCATTATTGAATCCATCAATCAGTACATGATTGCCTTTTTTCGCGGCCAAATTCTCGTCGCTGTTTGCAGTGGCACCCTCTATACCATAGGTTTTCTGGCGTTGGGCCTGGACTACGCCTTTTTGCTGGGCTTCCTTTGCCTGGTATTGACCATGGTCCCGTTTCTGGGTCCACTGATTAGTTTCATCATTTCCGTGATTCTCACAGCGTTGCAATTTGCCGATTGGTTCCATC
>JBOHXA010000443.1:0-1127 GCA_050737335.1 Limisphaerales bacterium
GAACGTAGTCGTCCAAGTCATAAAGGTCCTGCGCATTTTCAAGAGACATTCCAATAAATCCGAAATCGTAATCGTAATACCCTGTGTTAAAAATCCCGGTTACGGTGTAATCATCGGGCAAAACGGCCTCCTCGTTTGTTTTGCCGTGTTGCAACGCATCCGCCATCTTTTTCAATTCATCGGGTGAATAAATGGAAACGAGATCGCCCACGTTCAGGCCATTTTGTTCCGCGAAGGCGCTTCCGACGATGATGCTTTGTCCGCTTAGGTCAAAACGGCCACCCGGTAAAATTTTTTGCGGCAGGACAGTCACTGAACGGATGGTTTCAGGGTCAATGCCGAGCACAGTAGGGACGCCAAAATACGGGCCGGAACCGTTGGTAGGCTCTGTTTCGAGCAGGATCGGCCCGCTCACAAATGGAGAGATGCCTGTGACATTCTTGTTCGATGAAACCTCGCGCATCACTGCATCATAGTCGCCGATGGGCCGCGCATCCGAGCCGCGAATTTGGATGGGCGCGTTGAATCCAAGAATTTGCTCGCGCAAATCATGGCCAAAGCCGCTCATGACGCTGATGACGATGATCAAGACAGCCACGCCCAGCGCGACGCCGATGATCGAAATGACCGTGATGATAGAGACAAACGATCGCCTGGGCCGGAGGTACCGCAGGGCCATCAGGAGTTCAAACGGCAGTTTCGACATTTGGCAAGACTAAATGGCTGTCGTTGGAGTTCAAGTTTTAAACGGGTTGCCAGGGTTCACAGCCATTCGGGCGCGCGGCAAAAAGGGCAGGGCGGTGAGCAAATAAAGCCACTGCAGGATGAAATGGGCGGCGAATACAAATAGAAGCCCGACCAGGTTTAGAAAATCCAGCGCGTATAAAATAATGGCCGCAGTCATAAAGAGGGCAGCCGGCAAGATGGCCGCACCGGAGACCTTTAAACTGCCCGGGAGGTTTAACTCGCGGTTGGCAAGAAAGCCCAGGAGCCAAAGCGGCACGAAATAAATTGCGGCCAGCGCCCACCAGATCGCCGGAAGCATAATGAAGCTCGCGAGGGCGACGAAAAACAGAAATTCCGCGCGCCAGGCCTTCCATAGCGGGTCCAATTGCGGTTGATTGAAC
>JBOHXA010000444.1:0-1029 GCA_050737335.1 Limisphaerales bacterium
ATCCCATTGTCTTCTCTGGAGAAACCAATACTTCGCCGATGATGGCCTCGCCGTATCCGTCCTTCATCACCGTGAGCAATGTGGGCGGCGTCCTGGTGGGAGCGACGGTGACGTTGACGAATTATTCCGATTCTTCACCGCAGGCCAACGAAGTGCTCGTGGTTTCACCCAGCCTGGCCGATACCTTGCTCATGTCGGACATCGGCAGCAATCAAACGAAGGTTGCGGGTCTCACGCTGACCTTCAGCAACTGTATCCCGCCAATTTATCTGCCTTCCGGACCGGGATCCCCGGCCATTACCAACGGCGTTTATAGTCCGACGCCCAATACCCCTATAACCATTTTTCCCTGACCGTAAATGAACACGAATAAGAAGATTTCGAACGTAGCGCTTTGCGTCCTCCTGGCTCTGGCTCTTCCGGGCATCGCGGCGGCGGAGCAATTCAAAACGCTGGCCAGTCACGTGCCCGGCGTGATTTCCCGCTTCCATTTGCAGGCCATCGGAGACCTGCCGGGCGACACCAATCTGAACCTGGCCATTAGCCTGCCGGTTCAAAATGAGCCAGCGCTGGATTCCTTGCTGGGCCAAATCTACGATTCCGCCAGCACGAATTATCGTCATTACCTGAAACCCGGAGAATTTGCCCGGCGCTTTGGCCCCAGCGCCTCTGATTATCAAAAGGTCATGGCCTTCGCAAAAGCCAATAATCTGGCCATTGTCCAGACGTATTCCAATCAAATGTTACTGGACGTGCGCGGAAAAGCGTCCGACGTCGAAAATGCGTTTCATGTAAAATTGCGCAGGTATCATCACCCTTTCGAGAATCGCACGTTCTTCGCGCCTGATACGGATCCGACCGTGGACTTGTCCGTCCCGATTGCGCACGTCACCGGTTTGAATAATTATGTGATTCCGCATCCGACGTTTGTGCAAGAAGGCGTCAATACAAGCCCGCCAGCCAAGCCTGGCATCGGATCAGGTCCCTTTGGTGAATACATGGGCAAGGATTTTCGCGCGGCGTATGCGC
>JBOHXA010000445.1:0-4382 GCA_050737335.1 Limisphaerales bacterium
AGCAGCGCGTCGCCATCGCTCGCGCGCTGCTGTCCTCGCCGCGGCTGCTGTTGCTGGATGAACCGCTGGCCAGCCTGGATTCTCCGTTGCGGGCGCGGATCATTCCCTATCTGGCGCGGATTCGCGATGAATTTCGGGTGCCCATGCTGTATGTCACGCATGAGCGCTTTGAGGCGCTGGCGCTGGCCGATGAAATGATTGTCCTGGTCCAGGGCAGGGTTGCGCAAAGCGGCCGGGTGAACGATGTTTTTAATCATCCGGCCAGTCCCGCCGCAGCGGGCGCCCTGGCCGTTGAAACGGTTTTGCAAGGGCGCATCCAACGGATCGAAAACGGCCTGGCCAGCGTGACCGTTGGGCCGGTGACGCTGACCGCTGTGGACCAAAATTTTTCGGCGGAGGCACGGCAGGTTTATGTCTGTATCCGCGCCGAAAACGTGGTCATTCTCAAAGGCGCCGATATTTCAAACAGCGCGCGCAATCATTTACCCGCCACGGTTCGTTCGCTGGGTAACGACGGCCCATTGGCGCGGGTGGAACTGGATTGCGGTTTCCAGCTTACCGCCTTGTTGACCCGTCAATCCTGTGAAGAAATGAAGCTTGCGTCCGGAGATCGTGTTACCGCGCAACTAAAGGCACAGCATGTGCATCTGATCCTGCGGTGACTAAAAATCGCATCCAGCATTTTTCAAAACGCTTAGCTTGACAAAACGATGATTTTGTGGTGTATTCGAGGCATGGCGGGAAGCGATGAAAATGGAACAAGTAACAGTGCGCAGATGCCATTGGCGGAAGCCCCCTTTGCCGGTGCCGGGGGGGGCGATTTCGGCGGATCGGCGTCGGAAAGGCGGGAACCATATTTTCGCCGCATTTCTCCTGATTCTTTTTTCGGCTTCGCATTTCTCATTTTTATTGATCTGGAATATCGCTGGTAACCTGCGGAATGTTGTTTTCCCGTTTTTGACTGACAACCAGATGTATTTCCTTGCTGGAACCGTGGAGGCGCTCACGGCCCTTGCCAGCTTTCGGCTCCGCGGGCGTGGTGTGGCCAACCTGCTTATTTTGGCTTTTATTTCGATGATACTTCTCTATCGCTGGCGATTTTATAACGTTGGCGGGACGCAGTGCGGGTGCCTGGGGGCTCCTCGGCAGGCTCCTGCATGTCGGTAAAACAGAGGAGAAAGCCATTCCTGTTATTGCTCTTGCAGCCCTCATGTGTTTGACGCTGCCCTGGCTGCTCCGCGTTTGCCTAGATTTTGTGCAGTCGAGGTGGATGCTTGTGGCATTGCTTTCTGTCGCCCCGGTTCAAGCCGCGTTCGCGACGGGGCCGGGTCGAGCCATTGAACTATTCGGCATATATGATGGTTCGGCATACAACCCGCGGACGGGGAAGCCATATTTTGACTACAGGCGCGTCAGCGCAGCTTTCGAAGCGACGATTCTCGGAGAGCAGTGGAAAATTGCGGCGACAAATCTCAACACCCGGGAGACCGCAACGCTTTGGTTTGACGGGCAAAGCACGTTTTGCCTGAAGCATACGCGGTCGGGAAGTCCCGCTTCAAATATCGTCGTTGCGGACATTTCACCCACCGAATTTTACATTTCGGGAGGCAATGATCCACTCGACTTATGCGTCCCCTGGGTCGCCTATGGCTTGAATCCGACGGCAATATGCAGCGACAAAAACAATTCTATTTCCACCGTGCCGCTTCCCTGGCTCGGGCCCGCGTATGACACGCAGGCGTACGGATACCGGTGGCATATCATCCCAACGCTTGACGGCCGTTTCGCCTCGCAATTTTCGACGGTCCGGGACCGGTCTCTTTTTGCTCACATCAATCAGGTGCTCTTATCCTCGAATTTTGTCTATCCCACGTCCCTGGCGGCGTTAAACAGGTCCAGGTTTGCGTTCATGATTTTTAAAAGGCAGATTCCAAACGGCTTTGTGGAAGCGAAATATGACTGTCAGGCATGGTATGAAACAAACGGTGAATCCCTGCCTGCCGCTTCCCAGTTCGAAACTTTCATTGATCCGCATTTCCATTTTCCCGGCTTCAAAGGTCATTTGACGGTTTCCAAAGCCGTTGTTCGGGATATGGAACTGCAAATTGCGCCGCCAATTGAGACGCTGGTCCACGTTGCGGATTTCCGCTACCGGATGGCGAATGGAAAACGGATTTTTCGAGGCGCCACGTATCTCCTGACCCCGGGCAGCGATTGGAGAACGGCGCGCGATCCAGCGCTCCTGGCTCAGGCGCAATATTATCTCAAGCACGGTCCGAGATATGACGAATACACCAGCAACGAGGATGTCATCATCTGGGGCTTATTCTCCATTTTGGCAATCACGCCAATCGTGGCGTTGTTATGGTCCAAAAGTAAACAGAGAAAAAAGAATGAACAGTAACCGTAATGCATATGAAACAAAATAAATTGAACACGCTAAAACTCTTGAGATCTACCCTGGCCACCGCTGTCCTGTCTGGCGGAGTACTCAGCGCCTTGGCGCAGTCCGCAAACTCATGCGCGATTAATCAGGATGGAACCTGCGCAAATCCGAACGCGGCGTGCCAAAATTATTCGGTCTGGGGATGGGATAATTACAATGGGACCTGCGAAACAATTTGGGGAACCTCCGGATCATCGGCCGCCAGTTGTTACTGCGACCCCTGACCCTTGAGTAATCGGGCGTCCGGGCCGTCGGCCGAGATGCGGGTTGCAATCCGGGCGCCTTTCGGCATACGGTCATAGACGCGCTTGCGAAACAACCTCAAAGTGGGATTCCTGTTGCTGGTGATTGCTTTTTGCCTCGTCCGGTTGGCCCTGGCGCGGCATTGGGGCATTTTTGGCGAACAGCAGTTTGAACTTCTCGAACTTAATACGCCTACACTGGTTTGTCTTTTGGCCTGGTCTGGCGCCCTTATTTTCTTAACCTTCACCTTGACCGACCTATGGCTGCTCGGATTGCTGCTCATCGCAACTTCGGCATATTTTTTCGGCGATTCACGACCCTGGGCCGGGTTGGACGCCCTCTCGCTGATAGCCGGCGTGACCGTGGGCCGGGCGGCAAAATTCATTTTAAGCTCCGGCAATTCCCATGATCGGGCGCATCAGGCCATATCATCTCAGCCTGGTGAAAAATCCTGGACGCCGCCCTCAGGCTGTTTTACTCCGACCGTAAAATTCCTGATGGGGCTGATCCTGCTCCTGGCGTCAATGTCGTTGTCCAGCGTGGGAAGGACCGAGGCTTATGATCATGCGCGGCGATGGATTGGGCTTTGGCGCAGCCCCAATGAAAATGGCGTTCTGATGGGGATCGGCGTGACACTGGCAATCGCGCTGCTCATAAATGGCCGATTGACTCAGGACCGCTCTGCGAAATTGGAACTGGCAGCGAGGACGGGCGCGCCGGTTGAAAAGCGCCCACGCTGGCTTGCTCTGGTCCTGGTCATTGCCGCGGGCATCATGGCCGTGGGCCTGCTTTTCAGCTACAGCCGCGGCGCGGCGCTGGCAACGGACATCGGGCTTATCTATCTGGCCGCGGCGCATGGAAAAATTCGCTGGCGCTATCCGATGGTCGGCATGTTCCTTGTGGCGGCGACGCTCTGGTTCTCTTGGCACTCGCCGACCACCGCGCCCTGGTATTTTCAACGGCTCGATTTGAGCCGGGGATCGGCACAGCACCGGCTTGCCGCGTGGAAGGCCGGAATAAAGATTATGCGGGATCATCCGTTCGGCGTCGGTTGGGGCAACACGGAAGGCATCTACGCCCAGAGTTATTCGCCGCCGGATGGCGGCGCGTCGGCCATCGCCACAAACGATTATATTATGCTCGGAACGCAACTGGGCTGGGCGGGGCTGGCTTGCTTCGCCGCCTACGTGGCGCTGCGGCTTCGAAGCTCCCGGACCGAGGCAAAAAAAGCGGGCCTCCGTGAGTTTAGAATCAAGGCGGCCTGTCGCGCAGGCGCCGTGGTCATGTTGGTGACATTCTGGTTTGACGGCGGCCTGTTCAAACTGGCCACGGCATCCGTGTTTTGGATATTGCTGGAACTGGGATCGGGTGGCGAAAGTGTAGTTGAGAAAACGAGGCCTGTTCCGGCGATTGAGGAGGGGTTGCCAGTGGCAGGCGCAAAAAGCAAAGCAGCGGGATTCACTTTGATTGAGCTGCTGATTGTCATCGCCATCATCGCCATCCTTGCGGCGTTGCTGTTCCCGGTCCTGAACCGGGCCAGGGAAAGGGCCCAGGCGGTCTGCTGTCTCAATAACCTTCGCCAACTCTCAGTCGCCTGCAACATCTACGCTGATGACAACCACGGAGAACTGGTTTCCTGCTGGCCGATCGGGTGGAATTCCTTCCCCGTCAACCCGTATTCGTGGTGCCCGGG
>JBOHXA010000446.1:0-1512 GCA_050737335.1 Limisphaerales bacterium
TCCTCGTGGGGTCGTGCCAACAGGCCCTTAGCCGCCCAAAAAATCCGAATAATGGCCCGACTGGCTCTATCCGAACGTGGTCAAAGCGCAATTAAAAATGAATTTTCACTCCCATCGTCTTGAGGCACTATTTCCGCAGATGAATAAAAAACATTCAACGGATACCTTTCGCCCCTATTCGAGCGCCTTGCTCGATGGCGATGAACGCGCCGCCGCCCGCGCAATGCTGTATCCGGTGGGCTTCAAAGAAGAAGACTTTAAAAAGTCCATCGTGGGAATCGCTTCGACCTGGAGCCATGTCACGCCCTGCAACATGCACATTGACAAGCTGGCGCTGGAAGCCGAGCGCGGCGTCAATGAGGCGGGTGGCAAGGCGATTGTTTTTAACACGATCACGGTTTCCGACGGCATCTCAATGGGCAGCGAAGGGATGAAATACTCGCTTGTGTCGCGCGAAGTTATCGCGGATTCAATCGAAACCGTCGTGGGTTGCGCGGGCATGGACGGTTTCGTAGCCATTGGCGGGTGCGATAAGAATATGCCCGGCTCGCTCATTGCCATCGCGCGAATGAATCGCCCCGCCGTTTTCGTTTATGGCGGAACGATCCTGCCCGGTTGCCTGACGAACGACGGCAAGCGAAAATTGGACGTGGTGTCCGTATTTGAGGCCATTGGCGCTCATGCGAATAAAAAAATTTCCCATGCGGAATTTCGTGAGATCGAAAAATGCGCCATTCCAGGTCCCGGTTCCTGCGGCGGCATGTACACCGCCAATACCATGGCCAGCGCCATCGAAGCGCTGGGAATGAGCCTGCCCAACAGCTCCGCGCAAAACGCCGTGTCGGCTGCCAAAAAAGATGATTGCCGCCGCGCCGGCGCCTGCGTCGTGGACATGCTCAAGCGCGGTCTGCGTCCGCTCGACATCATGACCAAAAAAGCGTTTGAGAATGCCATTGCGGTGGTCATTGCCCTTGGCGGTTCCACCAACGCCGTTCTTCATTTGCTGGCCATCGCGCACGCCGCGAGGGTCAAATTATCGCTCGACGATTTCACGCGCATCGGCAAACGCGTCCCGGTGCTCGCCGATTTGAAACCCAGTGGACGGCATTTGATGAGCGCATTGGTGGCCATTGGCGGCATCCGTCCGCTCATGAAAATGCTTCTAGACAAGGGACTGTTGCGCGGCGAAGCCTTGACCGTCACCGGCCAGACCCTGGCGCAAACGCTCGCCGGAGTGCGGCAATACCCCGCCGGCCAGACCATCATTCAACCCTTCGACAAACCGATTAAACCCGACAGCCACCTGGTCATTTTGCGCGGCAATCTCGCGCCCGAAGGCGCTGTCGCAAAAATCACAGGCAAGGAAGGCCTGCATTTTACCGGACGCGCTCGCGTTTTCAATTCCGAGGAATCCGCATTGGCAAAAATCCTCGCCGGTTCGATTGTCAAAGGCGACGTCGTGGTCATTCGCTACGAAGGCCCGCGCGGCGGACCCGGCATGCGCGAGATGCT
>JBOHXA010000447.1:0-3669 GCA_050737335.1 Limisphaerales bacterium
GTCACAAACGTCTCCGGAAGCGGCGGAGTCCTACAAGTTTTTGACCCTCATTCGCCAATTGCGGCTCAACGATTCTACCGTGTGCAAACGCCCCCTTGATAATAGCGCGTGAATTATTCTCAACTGCAACAAAGGATTTTTTGCCAAGATAGCCCTGTTTGACAACCGGGAATACGCCGTCGCCGCCCGTACAGCGGGCGGGCCGAATCCCCGGTATGCGGGACGATTCAACGTTCGACTACGCTCGTTGCGCCGTTTGAACGCGGCGCGGACAGCGCAACGCGCTGACCCTGCCGGGAACACTGTCAGGGCGCCCGACGCCAAATGCGCATGAATTTCAGTTGCGGTTCCCGTTTGAAGGCTGCAAGTTTTCAGGCAATATCGTTTAAGCTCATCCTTGAAACATTTAAAAGCCATTGCGGCGATGTCGCTGAACCGCGTGATCGGCGCGGATGGGAAAATCCCGTGGCATTTGCCGGAGGATTTCCGTTGGTTCAGGCAAATGACGATGGGCCACATCATTGTTATGGGACGCAAAACGTTTGAAAGCCTGGGCCACGCGCTGCCCAGCCGCACAAATCTCGTCCTCACCCGTCATCCCCGGAGCTTGATTCGCAAGCATCCGGAAATCTTCGGCCAATACCACGAATGGCGCGGCGGCAAACATCTAAAACGGCCGTATCAATTTCATTTTTCGAAACTCGGCGAAGCAACTGAAACCGAAATTTTCATTTTCAATTCGTTGGACAGGCTGAATCCCTCGGAATTTCCAAACGATATTTATATCTGCGGCGGGGCGCAAATTTATGAAGAAGCATTGCCCCGATGTTCGGACCTGTATTTAACGCTCGTGAACCGGGAAGTCCCCGGCGACACTTTTTTTCCCACTTTCGAAAACAAATTTAAACTTGTCGAAGAGGTGCGCGACATGCTCGAATTTAAAATCCTGCACTACCAGCACAAAAGCCTCGGAGAATCCGCGTAAAGAGAGGCTGGTTTAAACGGGTCCGCGCGGCTATGCTCGAGGCAATTATGACAAAACAGGAAATCGCCGGGATTTTGAGAAACGAAGTCGGGGAACTCGAAGTGTCCATCAAAAAAGTCCAGGCGCGTTGCGAACGATTCAAGCGGTTTGTACTGGATCTGGAAGAGGACCTAAACGCCGCGCCCGGCAAAGAGTCAAGGTCCATTCTGGATGGCAAGTTTCGCGAAGTGATTGATAAAGTCTTCGGAGAAAAGCCGAAACGGCCAAAGGGTGGTCGTTAAAGCGTTGAAGCGGCTGCGGTTCGCGCAAGGATTGGACAGCCGCGCGAGATTATGTGTTTAACAGCGGGGCCGCGAAGGAGTCGGAGCGCGCTCATGCTGTGTTGCTATGGAAAAGGGGCCTACCACACTTCCACCGGCCCTTGCGGGACGGGGATATGCTGGCGTTGCGTAACGGCCGGTTCGTCGCGCATAAACGAAGGCACCATGGGCGGCGGCTGGAATCGCGGCAGAAGCTCGCCGCGATCGTCCAGAAATTGTCCGCGCCAGCGAATGTATTTGTCCAGAACTTGCTCAAATTCCGCGCGCGAGCCTATTTTTACCACGTGTTTGTTGAACTCATGGCACGGGCCAAAGCGCTTCGAATACCATGGCGCGACTTTGCGAAACATGCGGCAGCCGTGCTCTTCGCCGAACACTTCGATCATCAGGTCCAAATGCCGGCACAACACGCGCACCCGCTCGCCGAATGACGGCTCGGGCGGAATACTTTCAGTGTCATCGCCGCGGCCGGCGCCCGCCAAATACTGGAGCGTCCGCCGGAAAATCCACGGATCGTAAAATGCGCCGCGTCCGATGCTCACACCGGCGCAGCCGGTTTCATCGAACATTTTTTTCGCCGCTTGCGGCGTGATAATGTCGCCATTGCCTATGACGGGAATAGTTGCGACCGCCTCGACGACTTTGCGAATGCCCGCCAAATTGACCGTTCCGCCAAAGCCCTGCTCACGAGTGCGGCCATGCACAAAGATGGCTGCCACGCCAGCCTCTTCGAGCGAGCGGGCAAGGTCGGGCGCGGTCAGGTTTTCGTCATCCCAGCCGAGGCGCATTTTCGCGGTGACCGGTATTTTTACCGCCGCGACCATGCCCCGGACCAGCGCGGCCGTCTTGTCCAGTTCCATCATCATGGCCGAGCCGCCGCCCACGTTGCATACCTTTCGAACGGGACACCCCATGTTGATGTCTATGGAATGAACGCCCAATGATTCGAGTGTTTGGGCGGCATCGCGCATCTCCATTGGCGCGCTGCCGAACAATTGGACGGCCAGCGGCGAATCCGCCGGACGCGTCTCGATAAGTTTGAGCGCTCTGGGATTTTTCTCCAGGAGCGAGCGGGCATTCACCAGGTCGGTGGTGCACAGGCCAACCCCGCCGATTTCGCGCACTACGAGCCGAAAAGGCAGGTTGGTGTACCCGGCCAGGGGCGACAAAAATAAGTTGGATTCCAATTTGAGCGAACCTACGAGCATGTGTAAATTATAGCAGAAACCGCCAGTTGCTAAAGCAGCAACGGCATGGTACGTTGCCTGCCCAAACAGGCTCGAATAATATAAAAAATGTTTGACGAAGACGATCATAATAAACGAGAGGACCGCAACCAGAAGAAGCCCGCTGGCGGCTTTAACATGCCGCCCTTTACCTGGGTCGCTTGGATCGTCATTCTGGGCGCGCTGGTGGCCTTGATGCTCGTCCACGGCCATATCACCACCCCCAGCGGTGTTCCGCTGACAGAAGCGCAATTTCTCCAAAAATTCAATTCCAACCAGATTGACCACGCCATCATTACCTATCCTTCGGTCGCGGGGGGCGCGGCGACCATCAGCGGAAAATATCTTGTGACTGGCCCGGATGGGAAAGTCAAAACGGACGGCGCCGGCAAGCCTTTGACCCAGGAATTCTCGACATCGCCCATGGAATTGACGCAATCCATGGAGGATAAACTTCTGCCGTCGGACAAAATTGATATTAGCATTCCCAATCCGATGCTTTCTGACATCGGTTACCAGCTTTTGTTTTTTCTGGGGATTGGCGTGTTGTTTTGGTTTTTCTTCATTCGCCAGATCAAAATTGCCGGGAAGGGTGCGTTGAGTTTCGGCCGCAGCAAGGCGCGGTTGCTTGCCAAGGACCGCAATAAAACCACGTTCAAAAATGTCGCGGGTATTGACGAGGCGATCGAAGAGGTCTCCGAATTGGTCGAGTTTTTGAAAGACCCTAAAAAATTTCAGAGATTGGGCGGGCGCATTCCCAAGGGCGTGCTCATGGTCGGACCCCCGGGGACGGGCAAAACGCTGCTGGCCAAGGCAATAGCCGGCGAAGCCGATGCGAGCTTTTTCAGCATCAGCGGCTCGGATTTCGTGGAGATGTTTGTCGGCGTTGGCGCCAGCCGCGTGCGCGACATGTTCGAGCAGGCGCGCCGCAATACGCCCTGTCTGATCTTCATTGATGAAATTGATGCCGTGGGCCGCTCGCGTGGACACGGATTGGGCGGCGGCAATGATGAACGTGAGCAAACGTTGAATGCCTTGCTCGTGGAAATGGACGGCTTTGACACACAGGAAGGAATCATCATAATCGCCGCCACGAACCGGCCGGACGTTTTGGACCCCGCGCTGCTTCGACCGGGAC
>JBOHXA010000448.1:0-3478 GCA_050737335.1 Limisphaerales bacterium
TGTCTATACTACTTTAATGCGTTAAAGTAAGGTTATTCAAGGCGATGAGGTTTCAAAAAGTTCCAAATGTTGTGGTTGAAGATGAATTAAAAAACTGGGAAGCTGGGACTGTGAGAGACGTTTTGAAACGAGGCGCGGACAAGCGGACGCGCCGGGTCCCCCGTTGCATCACGGAAAAAAGACACCGGATATGTCGTCATCAACTCACAGGTTGTTCTTCATCGTATGATGGATGTCAACTCCATCCATTGCGGGAGGGATGCCGGGGTTGGGTCCCGCCGCCAAGATCGGCTTCAGCCGTCGCTCCACTTCGTCTTTTAGTTCGAATGGATCCAAACTTTCAAACCGGTCTCGCAACTCCCGCCGTTGCGTCGGGGCAATTGGATGCAGTTCACCAGCCGCTGATAGGCGGTCCGTGCCGCCGTCCGTCGCGTCAGCGGAGACGACTATGCGTTCGTTCCACCTGTCGCGCTGTCCAGTCGCACCAACCGTTTTTCAACTTTTTATGAATTTATTGCGTTTGCACAACGTAGCGTCAGACGCTACGATACGGAAACGATGAAAACGCCAAAAAAACGTCAAGAGACCCGGCTCATCGGCGCGGCGGAGACTTTCATTGAGGGCCGTATGGGCCTGGGGCGTGTCGCGTTTTCGCTGGATGAATTGGTGAAGGAATCCGGTTTGTCAGCCATTGCCGCAAAGTTCCAGTTGTTGCGACTGCGAAGCAAGGTGGTTCGGATTTCACCGAGACAGTCCTTCTTCCTGATTGTCGGCCCGGAACATCGTAGCATGGGCGCGCCGCCCGCAACCTGGTGGCTTGAAGATTATTTCAACTGGCTGGGTCGCCCTTATTACCTGGCGCTTCAGTCGGCGGCCAGCGCATTTGGCTCAAATCCGCAGGCGTGGCAAGTAACCCAGGTGATGACTAACCGTCCTCTGCGAACCATTCAAGCGGGACGAATTCAGGTGCGGTTCTTCGTCAAGCGCTGGATTGAGCGCACACCGACGCAACATCTGGCGCAGGCGGCTGCCCCGCTTTGCATCAGCACACCGGAGGCGACCGTCTTCGATCTTGTTCGTTACGCCGCGAGCATCGGAGGAATAGAGCGCGCGGCGGAAACCATCCAACCGCTGCTTCCAAAGTTGCGAGCCAGGGAACTCACGCGCGTGCTGACAGCGGAAAATGAAACCGCGGTTGCACAGCGATTGGGTTTTGTCGTCCAATCCGCTCGCGAGAAAAAGCTGGCAAGGGTCATTTACGATTGGTTTCCTGAAAAACTGACCGCAATCCCTTTGTCTCCGTTGAGGGACAAACGCCAAAGCCCGCCTCTGGTCGAACGCTGGCGGATTCTCAATAATTCCGGCGAACTGAAACCATGATTCCCATCACTCGCCGGGATATTTTGGCTCATCAAACCGTCGTGCCGTGGGCCGCGCAGTATCAGGTCGAACAGGACTTGCTTTTGTGTCGCGCGATGGTGGCCCTGTTCGACGACAATTTTTTAAGCGGCCAAATTGCCATGCGTGGCGGAACGCTACTGCACAAGGCGCATCTGGCTCCGGCATCGCGTTACAGCGAGGACATTGATTTAGTCGCGGTAGGAAGTCGCCCTGAGGGACACATCAGCAAAGCGATCCGCCGCGCGCTGGCGGTAGATACGTCAAAACCCACCTGCTAAACCTACTGTGATCGGAATTCGCTCCCTCCCAGCCAAAAAGGTGCTTCGTTCCCGGGCTCGGGTTATCAATGGACCCGGAAGATCGCTCGCAAAACCATTACCGTTGCCCTGAGCCCGGAGCAGTTCCACGCTTGGCGTCAAGCCGTCGAAAATCGCCGCCTCGTCCAAAGAATCATCTCCAAAATGGAAAGTCTATCACGCCAAATCCTCTTCAAAACCCTCCCGAATACGCAACGGCGCAAGTCTCACGATTCAGGCCCAGTTCCCGTGCGATCTTCCGAGACGACCAGCCTTTGGCCGCCTGCTGCGCATTCCCTCTCTCAACGTGGCTGGTTTTCATCTGCCCATTGGGGGGTTGACGTTGGCGTGTCTCCTCACGGTCGCGGCTCCGTTGTCGGGGTGGTTCGGCGGCCGGCAGCGATCCTGGCCGCATAGCGTCGAAGAATTTTGTCGGACGGCGGGAAATCCCGACAAAATCACTGGCAAATTTCGTTTGCGCGGGAGGGATTTGCATGAAATGATAGTTATTCTGTTTAAATGGACATGACAAAAAATTCCAACGAATCACGCATTCTTGAAGCGCTTGGGAGTCCAGGAGAAGCGGGGGTTCCCCAATGGCTTTTGGACTTGCGCCGGACCGGGGCTTCGGCCTTTGCCGGCCTGGGTTTTCCCACGCTTCGCGACGAGGATTGGCGCTTTACAAACGTCGCGCCCATCGCGGAGTTGCCCTTCGAGACGGCGCGCGCGGTTAACGTTAACGGCGCCGAAAGCAATGTTCTGGCGCAATCAGCCTTCGCCCGATTGCCCGGATGCCGCCTCGTTTTCGTCAATGGATTTTTTGCCCCGGGATTGTCGCGGATGGAGGGCGTTCCCCCGGGGACGACGGTGGGCAGCCTCGCGGCCGCGCTAAAGGTTCAGACGAACCTTATCGAAGAGCATCTTGGGAAGCATGCCCGGACGTCGGATAACGCGTTTGCCGCGCTCAATCAGGCGTTTTTCACAGACGGAGCGTTTATTCGAGTCCCGGACGGCGTGGCCATTGCCGAGCCGATTCAAGTGATTTATATCACGTCGGCAAAGCGCGCCGGGGAAACTGTGCAACCACGGAACCTGGTTCTTGCGGGAGCCAACAGCAAGGCAACGATCATCGAAAGCTATTTGAGCACCGGCCCTGCGGCCTCGTTCACCAATGCCGTGACGGAAATCGTGGCTGGCGAGAACGCCGTCCTGGAGCACGTTAAATTGCAGGATGAGACGGCCAGCGCCTATCACATGGCGACCATCGCGGGCGAGTTTGGACGGGCGAGCAACGTGAGGGTTCATTCTTTCGCACTCGGCTCGAAACTGTCCCGCAACAACATTCGGGCGCGGCTTGGCGGGGAGGGGCTGGAATGCATATTGAATGGACTTTACCTGACGCGCGACGAGCAGCTTGCCGATCATCACATGATCGTTGAACACGCGGAACCGCATTGCGCCAGCCATGAATACTTTAACGGCATCCTGGACGACAAATCTAGGGGGGTGTTTCACGGGCGCATCTACGTTCATCCCCTGGCGCAAAAAACGGACGCCAAGCAAACCAATAAAAATCTCCTGCTTTCGGACAACGCAACCGCGGACACCAAACCGCAATTGGAAATTTACGCCGACGACGTCAAATGCACGCACGGGGCGACCGTGGGCCAGTTGAACGGCGAAAGCGTATTTTATCTGCGGTCTCGCGGGATTCCAGAGGCGACGGCCCGCCGGATGCTCATTCACGCCTTTGCGGGAGAAATCGTCGAGCGCATCCAGTG
>JBOHXA010000449.1:0-2836 GCA_050737335.1 Limisphaerales bacterium
GCGATCGGCATTGTATCTGGCCTCCTCAAGGACCAGGACCACCATGCTCACGGCGATGAAAAGCTGGAGGACGGCCGCGCTCAAAAACGCGGCGCCAGTGAGGTCCCTGTACATTTCCGCAAACGGATAACTGCTCAAATAAATTCCCCACAGCATGAACCCCATGGAAAGCATGCCCGCGCCCACAAAGGGCATCTTTTTACGCAACCGAAAAAAGCAAACGCCGCCAAACATGCTGCTGAGTCCAATCAACAGGAAAACCGGCAATTCAACGCCCAGGTGGTTTTCGGACAGGGCTTGCGGACTCACAATGGTCCAAACCACCAGGAATGCCATGAACAACCCCAGGAGCAGTTGGCGCACGACAATGCCCAGGAACCGAAGGCTGCCCCACAAAAGAAACACCCCGGACACGGCAATGCAGCACTGTTTCAGAATGAAAAGGACCTGCGCGAATTCCAAGTGGTTGCCGGTTTTGTTCGAAATGGCGAGAGACGTCAGTGAGCCGGTTGCCCTGACGGTTTGGAGGTTCAGCGTGAGCCATAATGCGTAAAACAGCCAGGCCGCCGTCCAAATTGTAAAGTACTCCCGTTTGGTGTAACGGTTCAGATAGAAGAAGAGGGCGACGAGCATCCAAACGCTTAGTAGCGAAACCATCATGGCCGCAGGCACATACGTCTTCTGCAGAAATTCATTTCCAAGTGTGGTTGGAGTCATATTTGGGCCGCGGCGCAAGCCGTCGGCCCGCCAAAAGAGTCCGCAAATTACATGCCAAGTCGCGGCCAATCGCGACCTATTAACGGGGCGGCGAACCTCGCCATTCGCAAGCCTCCAGGCACGCTTACGAGTCGCGCCAGGGCGGCGAATCGCGCCCATCGGCCGTCGGTTTGAAAAATTGAACAATTCGGATTGGCGAGAGTCTGCTATTCTTGTAGAATATGTTGGTTCCGGTTTTCCGGGCGAGGAAGCTTTTTATTCATGATTTTACGTTCCACCATTTTTGTTCTGGCACTGGCTGCCTTGCCCGCGCTGGCCAATGACGCGCAATTTAGCGGCGCCGAATGGAAGCCTATTGACCTCAAAAAAGTCATGGCGGCCGCCGCCGAAATCACACCGGCCAAATATCCCAACTGCGATTCGGCCATTGTGGAACAAAACAGCGTTCGCGATTACCACGCCGATGGCACGGGCCTTTCCCAGGACGAGACCTACACCAAAGTGCTCACGGAGAAAGGCCGGCGGGACAACCGGGAACTGTCCTTTTCTTTCATGCTGCCTTACTGGACTGAAGAAGTCGCAAAGGTCGAGGTCATTAAAGCGGACGGCACGGTCGTGGCCGTGGATATTGCGGCGAATTCCCGGGAATCCATTGATGAGAGCCAGATGGCGGAAAATATTTACGATCCCAACGATCGCGTTCTGACGGTCAATATCCCTCAACTGGACATCGGGGACACCCTGCACGTGATTTCGCGGCAGGTCATCCATCGTTCGATCATGCCCAACGAATATGACGAAGAGAACGTTTTTGAAGGCAGCAGCTATATCCGGCATTGGTCCTATATCGTTCACGCGCCCGTCAGTTTGCCCCTGGTCAGCCGGGTCCTGCGGGACAAGATTCCCGGAGCGATCACCGACTCGATTGTCACCAACAGAAATCAAATCGTTTATGACTGGGAAGTCAACAACGTGCAGCGGATGTTTGACGAGCCGGACATGCCGCCGTATGACATGGTTTTGCAGCGGCTGTTTGTGAGCACCGTGCCCCGATGGCAAGACGTTTCAAAGTGGTACTGGAATCTGAGCAAACCGCACCTGGAAAAGACGACGCCGGCGATGAAACAAACCGTCGAAGAACTGACCGCGGGCGCGCCGACGGATTTGGACAAGGTCAAGGCGATCTTTTACTTCGTTTCAAAGAAAATCCGTTACATGGGGTTAACGCCGGAGAAAAATCGGCCCGGTTTCGAACCCCATGATGTCTCTCTCACCTTTGAAAAAAAATACGGCGTCTGCCGCGACAAGGCCGGCTTGCTGGTCGCCATGCTTCGGCTGGCCGGTTTCCAGGCCTATCCGGTGCTGATCAATATTGGCGCCATCCGCGATCCGCAGGCGCCGCAGCCGGATTTTGACCACGCCATCGCCTGCGTGGAACTGAAAAAGGGCCAGTACACGCTGATGGACCCGACCGATGAGAATACCCGGGACCTGTTGCCCTCTTACGATTGTCACCGCAGCTACCTTGTTTGCCGGCCCGAGGGCGACCGGCTGCGCGTCAGTCCAGTCCCATCGCCTGATAAACACATGCTCTATGTGTCCACGACGGGAACGCTCGATGCCAACGGCGTTCTGACCGCCACCTCGGAAATGTCGTTCGAAGGCGTGAACGACGACGCCTATCGCAACTATTTGTCACAATTGAAACCGGACGAACGGAAGGACTTTTTTGCACAGCGCCTCAAGGAATCCGTTCCCGGAGTCAGGCTTACTTCGTTTCGGCTGACGCCGGAAAACATTCTGGACACTTCCGTCCCGCTTCACGCGGAATTGAAATTTACCGCCGTGGGTTTGACGGCAAACGGCGGCGGCAAGTCCGTTGTGAGCCTTCCATTGATTTCCAAGGGCCTGGGCGTGGCCAATCGCATTCTCATTGGCGACGTCGGCCTGCAAAAGCGGAAATATCCCCTGATCATCGAGACCACCTGCGGCGTTCGCGAAGACTTGTCTTTAAAATTGGCTGGAGGATTCACGGGCCTTTTGGCGTTGCCGGGACTTTCCTCGGTACAGGATCCCTCGATGAGTTACGGCGAGCTTGTTTCATACGCCGGTAATACCC
>JBOHXA010000450.1:0-1695 GCA_050737335.1 Limisphaerales bacterium
CCCCAGTTCTCCGCCCGAACATCCGTGAAATTCAGGTAAATGCGTTCCGGCGCAACGCCCAGCGATTGCTTCAGCAACTGGCAAACTTTTTGCGAAAGCTGCGAATTGATGCTCGCGCTCAATCCGCCAATGCCGCGTACGTCCACGAACGCGGCATCGCCCGGCTTTCCGCCCATCAGCATGCCCGCCTGATGGAGCGTGACCATGACATATTGCTCGGGCTTGCCCGTGGTTTCGGCAACGATGCGGGACAGGGCAGGGAGCAACGATGCCCGTTTATCCTCGGTAATGGCGACTGTCGTCTCGAGTTTTAGCAGTGGCATAAATGAATTCCAAGGGCTTTTTAACAACGAAAGCACAAAGACGCAAAGAAAATGCAACTAAGGTTTTTAGGTCGGGCTTGCTTGGCGACAATATTAAATTAAACTCGTCGCGGTAAATGACGCACGGCTTTAACATCGCTTCCCGCTTCAAACCCGATGTTGACTGCGGCCGCGGCCGCGAAATAACGAAGATGCCGCGGGTCCATGCGCGTAATTTCGCCTACGGAGTTATCGTCACCACCTGCGTTCGCGTCCTGTACTGCAATCCGCCCGATGTCTGGACAATTGCATAAAACGGGTGCTGGCCGGCCCATAGATTTGTTCCAGCCACCTGGAAAGTAGCCGTGGATTCATTTTGGGCCGTGGCAAATGCGCCGCCGGTGGTAAACAGCGTGATGAGGCTTACATTATTAGTATTCGCAGCCACCAAAATCTGGAAGGCGCCGTCTATTGGCACGGTGTTGGTCACGCCGATCACCGCCAGCGTCGCGTTCAAAGACGTGTTCTGAATTTGCACGGGCAGGCTCGTTTGAGTTTCGGTCCGCACGTCGCTGCCTTCATAAGCCACGGCGGTCAACACATGATAGCCGTCAGACAGATTTGTCGTTGTCAACGGAAACGTCAGCGCGAGCCGGTCCGCTCCGGCCGTTACATAAAGATGATTGCGAGGCTCCAAGTCGGAAATGTTGCGCGTCAGCGGTCCGGTGGGGGCAATCATCAGAATATTCGAGTATGTTGGTTGAACTTGAATCTGAGCCGCGGCCAGGCCCGGACTCCGGGCATAGATATTGAACGTAACCTCGCCAGCAATAGGCACGAAATCCTCCGCTTGCGCGCCGTCGGGTCCCTGCAAATTCGGGTCCGCATTAATCGCATTGTACATCTCGTTGGCCAATGCCGCTGAATCTTCGCCGGATTGATTGGTGACGGCGATGGTGACGACGTTGCCATTGGTTTTGACGAAAGTAAATTGCATCCACGCATTGGTTGGCGGCGTATTGTTGATGAGAGTGTACTCCTGCATCCCAAGCGCCTGTGACGCCATGAACTCCGGTTGGGCGGCCCTTAAAAATGTCGAGAGATTCGTTCCGCTTCCTTGAGCGCTCGATGCAGTTGTTTGGATTGCTCCAATGGCGAAATTTGTCGCCAGCGGCGTCCATTGGCCAGCATTGGTCGAAACGCCGACGATAAAGGGCAGCAACGCGCCGCTCACCTGCAAAAGGGTGGGATTTTCCGCCAGGTCCAGCACATTGAGCGCAGGGAGGGGGGTCGGCACAAAATATGCCCGATAGAACCGATCCGTCGAATTGGCGAAGTTCGTATCCGCAAAATCCATCGTGCCTCCGGCCTGGTTCGTAAAAATGGAAACCCA
>JBOHXA010000451.1:0-1355 GCA_050737335.1 Limisphaerales bacterium
AATCTTTTCAGTGGCGGGGTCTTCTGGCCTTTCCCTTAGGCAAATGACATCCACAGTGTCGCCACGCGCGGCCAGCGTCTGGGCATATGCAATGACCCGGGTATCCCCTTCGTAAGCAGAATAAGCGACCATGCCAACTCTCCGCTCAGGAACTTTCGGTTCCGCCAGGCAGATGGTCTGGCCGTATTCGGCCACTTGGCGAGGCAACGGCTGCCAATACTCGCCGGCGTGGCGGTTTTTGACGTATTCGAGCAGAGCCATATAATGCCCGACTGGGAAAGTCCGCGCCGAGCAGGGTTCTCCTGGAAACCGCAGGTAGTCTGGATGCACGTTCACCAGGGCCATTCCTCCATGACTGGCTATCCAATCCAGTTTCTTCAGCCATATCTCGGGTGTCGGCTCGCGTAGCAGCAGGAAAAGAGTCGAGTCCTGAGGAAGCGTGTATGGCAATTCGACGTAGCCCGGCCCGCCGATGTTCGGAGGGCGAATGCCCGACTTCGAAATAAGCCCGAAATCAGGCCGCGGAACCCAAAATGGAAAGATGGTACCGGCCCCATCGGACTGTGGCTCAAAAGGATCCGTGTCGAAGGTGGAGGCATCGTATTCACTGTTTAATTCATGAATCCAATCCAAATTGTGAAGCATGAAGCCGGACCGAAAGCCCTTTACTCCCCATTCCTTCAAATAATGATTGATCCATTTTGCGTTTTCGGAAAAATCCCGACGGCTGGAGTAAAGCTTGCCGTCGTGGTGCAGGTCATGCACACCCACTTCGAATCCGTTTTCGGCGAGTTCTTCGCGCAATTCGCGGGAAACTGCATAAGTGCCTTCCGGAACAAAATTAAAAGACGAACGGAAGCCCAGGTCTTTTTCCAACTGCATCAATTGCCGGCACTTCGCCAGACCTTCCGGACCCTCAACGTCGTGCGTGAGAACCAGGGCGAATTTTTTTCCCCGCGGCCAGCCCGGCCATCCATCTGGCACGCGCCCAGCCGATTCCTTGATCGGCCACGTGCCCTCATGGATTTTGCGTGTCCGGCGCGCGACGATGCGACGCACGGCCATGCGCAGGCGCCAGGGCAAATACGGTTTGAGTTCGTAATAAAGGCGGTTGGCAGGCATATTGGGATTTTCGCTTAAGTTTTTGATTTTCTGACGCTTCTTTCCACGGCAAGAAAGCGCTGCGAAGTGATTTGAGTCGCGTTACCGCTTCTCCTGCTTTATTCGCCCGGGAATTGCTGGTGCAGGCGCGCGGGAACGTATTGCCGCGTCTTGTTGAGCACCACGCCCACGGTGGCGCCGGCTTCGACCAGCCAGGTATTCGCTTGTTCAACGACGTCGCGGCTGGTCTTCTC
>JBOHXA010000452.1:0-19763 GCA_050737335.1 Limisphaerales bacterium
CGTCATCTTGCGAACTCACAGAACCAGTTGATTCATTGGAGGCATGATGCAAAAAAAGTCGGTTCAAACTATACTGTATTCGTCCGTGGGCGTCATCGTGATGTTCATTCTCGTGGTAGCCGTGAACGTTATCTCAGGCGCCTTTCCATATCGCGCGGACCTCACCCAGGAAAAGGCCTATAGCCTTTCCCCCGGCACCAAGGCCGTCCTCAAAAAGCTCGATAGCCCCGTTACCATCCGTTTTTACTGCACACAGGATGAATCAACGCCGGACACGGTCTTCCTGAAGGATTACGCGCGGGAAGTGCAAGACCTCCTGCACGAGTACAAAATGGTCGCCGGCCGAAAGCTCATAATTCAAAAATTTGACCCCGAACCGGACTCCGACGCCGAAGATTCCGCCCGCATGGACGGGCTGGAACCGCAGCAGTTGCCCGACGGCGACAACTTTTACCTGGGCCTGTGCGTCAGCATGGCCGACCAGCGCGCGGCGGTTCCGTTCCTGGCGCCCAACCGCGAAAAATTGCTGGAATACGACATCACCCGCGCCATTACCCAGGTGTTGGAACCCGAGAAACCTACGATTGGAATCATGAGCGGTTTGCCCGTCTTTGGCGAGCAGCCAAACCCCGAGATGCCCATGCAAGGCCAACAGGGTACGCCGCCGTGGACCCTCGTCCAGCAATTGCAGCAGGACTTCAACGTGCGGCAAATCCCCATGGACACTGACAAAATTGACGACAGCGTCAAAACGCTTATGGTGATATTCCCGGCCGGTATTTCGGATAAGGCGCAATACGCGATTGATCAATTCGTGTTGCGCGGCGGAAAATTGATTGCCTTCCTCGATCCGCAATCGGCCTATTTGAGCCGGATGCAGCAAAATCCCATGATGGGCGGCCAAAACAATAGCGCGACGCTTGACAAATTGCTCAAAGCCTGGGGCATCCAATTCGATGTCAGCAAGGTCGTCGCCGACCTGGACTTTAAGATGCAATTGGAAAATCAGGAGGGCCAGTCATTTAGCAACCCGGCGTGGCTCGCGCTGACGCCCGAGGGCATCAACCAAAACGATATCGTGACCAGCGAGATTGACAGCCTTTGGCTTCCAACTGCCGGCGCTTTTACAGGCCAGCCCGCCCCCGGCCTCAAAGAAACCGTCCTCTTGCACAGCTCCAAAGACGCCGAATTGGCCGATGCGGTGATGGCCGGCATGGGCGGGAACGCCATCATGAACGGTTTCAAACCCACCGGCCAAACTTATGATCTCGCCATCCGTCTGACTGGAAAATTCAAGACCGCCTTTCCGGACGGCGAGCCTCAAGACAATTCAGACAAGACAAACAGTGTGCCAACTGCCAATGACCATTCATTGAAAGAATCGAAAACCGACACGGCAGTCGTGCTGGTCGGCGACGCCGATATGTTGGCCGACGATTTCTCCCTCCAAAAGACCGACAGTCCTTTTGGCCAATTGGTTAACGAAATGAACGCAAATTTGGATTTCGCGCAAAATCTGGTTGGCCAGATGGCCGGCGACAGCGACCTTATCGGCTTGCGCAGCCGCGCTTCCCTGAGCCGGCCCTTTACCCGCATCAAAAAGATGGAAGCCGCCGCCGAGGCGACGGGCCAGGAAAAAATTGATGAATTGCAGCAAAGCCTCGAAACCACGGAAGAAAAACTCAATGATCTACAGCAGCAAAAGCCTGACAAAGACCAGAAGCTGATCCTTTCACCAGCGCAGCAGGCGCAAATTGATGATTTCAGGAAGAAACAGGCGGAAGTCAGCCGTGAACTGCGGCAGGCCCAAAAAGATCTGCGGCATGAAGTGGTTTCGCTCGAAACTCGCCTGACGTGGCTGAACATTCTGGCGATGCCGTGCGCGGTCACGTGCGCCGGCGTGAGCATGGCGTTGATCAAACGACGCAAAACCTCTGCAAAATGAATCGGAAACAATTGATTGTTCTGGTGGTTATTGTCGCGCTTGTCGCCGCGGCGGGATGGATCGTTTATCAGCGCGGCAACGCTTCCTGGCAAACTGCGGCGCAAACCATTGGCGGCAAATTATTGCCAAATCTGCCAATTAATGATGTCGCGCAAATGAGCATTTCCTCGGGCACCAATCATCTGACCCTGGCGCGCGAAAACGATCTCTGGAGGGTGCGCGAACGAGGCGATTATCCAGCCAACTTCTCGCAAATCAGCGGTTTATTGATGAAACTGGCGGATTTGAAAATTGTCCAACACGACCAGGCCGGCCCGTCGGAATTGGCGCGCTTTAACCTCTTGCCTCCAGGCCCGGGCGCCGATGACGGCACGCTGCTGGAATTGAAAGATCAAAACGATAAAACAGTCGCCACCCTTCTCCTGGGCAAGGATCACATGAACCAGCCGGCCAGTGGCGGAGGCTGGCCCGATGGCCGTTACGTCATCGCCAACAATCATAACGGCGACGTCGCGCTGGTCTCCCAGACATTTGATAATGTGACGTCCAAACCCGCTGATTGGCTCGACAAGAGCTTTTTCACTGTCGCAAATCCCAAATCTATCGCCGTGACTTTTCCAGTGGCAACCAACTCATGGAAATTGACCAGGGCTTCCGAAACGAACGATTGGAAGCTTGCCGACGCCCGCCCCGGCGAGAAACTGGATTCCTCCAAAGTTGATGACGTCACCGGTTCTTTTGATTCGCTCGAATTCACCGACGTTTCTCCCGGCGCCACCGCGCCCAAAGACGTCGAAACGGTGAAGGTCGAAACTTTCGGCGGCACGAATTACGTCGCAAAAATCTGGCCGGCCGGCGATGACAACGATTCCATGACCATTGCCATTGATTCGGCCGCGCCCGGCCGTAAAAAAGTCGCCCAAAGCCAATTTTCCAATTGGACGTTTGAAGTTCCCAATTATACGTTCGAATCGCTTCTAAAGCCGCGGAGCAATTTGTTGGAACCGAACGCTCGAGCTGAAACGACAGCCGCAAAGTAGCGGAGACACAGTGTCTGGAAGACGACCATTGGAAATTTCCCCGGCTCGCGTTTAATGCGGCGCGCGCCAAACAGGAGATGCGCCCGTTATAGGCTTTGCGCGTGGTTAGTGTCTGGATGCTTTGGCTGGCAACTCAGCTTCTCAACGCCGTGTTTAACTTTCCCGCTTGAAGTCATGCTCACTTCCTCCACAAATTCAACCGTTACCGGCACCTTTTGGCTCGAAAGCCTTCGGCGACAGAAGGTGAGAATCTCTTCGCTCGTCAGCGGCCCGCCATTTCGAAGCTGGACTTGGGCAAAGACGGCTTCGCCCCATTGCGGATGCGGCCGGCCAAACACGCGCGAGCGCAGAATCGCGGGATGCGAATCCAATAGCGCCGCAACTTCTTCGGGAAAAACTTTGTGGCCCGCCACATGAATGACCGACGACGTCCGTCCGTCCAGGACAATCCGTCCGCCGCTGTCGCGGTGCGCCAGGTCGCCGGTCAGAAACCACCCATCGCGCAGAATCTCAGCCCGGTGTCGCGGCGGGTTTAAATATCCCGAAAACATACCGGGTCCGCGCAATGCCAGTTGGCCGGTTTCGCCCTCGGCAACCGGTATCATTTCACCATGCACAATGGCCGCCTCGAATGAACCGGACGGCCGGCCAATGGCTTCGGGATATTCCACGGCTTCGGCGATGTTCATAATCGGCAGGCCCACTTCGATGATTCCGTAACCCTGCGACACGGGAACGTGATATCGCGCGTGAAAATCACGCGCCGCTTGCGGATTCAACTTGCTGGAAACTGACATGACACGCTGAAGCGACGGCGGCAGCGCGCGCCGGGATTGCGCGCTATTGAGAAGCCGGATGTGCATTGGCGTGACGTAGAGAAAGGTCGCGCGATGCCGGGTGGCTGAGTCGAGAATGCTATCGGCCAGATAATCGCCGCTGACAAGAACCGTGGCGCCGGCTTCGAGGTACAGAATAATCGAGACGTAAAAATGATAGGCCATGGGCAGGACCCAAAGAATGGTGTCCGCATGGGTCAGGTTCAGGCCGGAATTGGCGGCGGCGATGCGTTCGAGCACGTCGCGATGGGTCAGCACAACGCCCTTGGCCGCGCCGGTCGTTCCGGAGGTAAATCGCACGAAGGCGGCATCCGCGATTTGGGGCGCGAGCGGGGCCTGGGAATTGTCCAATCGTGTAAAGCGCAGGCCATTCGATAGAGCCGCTCCGCTTCGCGGGGTCAAAGAGCCGCCGCGATCCGGTCCCGCTTGCTCAACTGCGCGGTTTTGTTCCGGCCTGGCCCTGACCGGCCCCGCGCTGCCGTCATCGAGAATGGCGCACAACGGCGCTTTGGCCAGCATATCGGACAATTCATCCGGTTTGATTTGATGATGGATGGGCATGACGACCGCGCCGCAACCCAGCGCGGCCAGGCCCCCGATGATGAACGCGCGTCCGTTGCGCGCGCGAATGCCTACGCCCTGGCCGGGCGCGACGCCCAGACCGCCAAGCTGCATTCGCAACGCCTCCACTTCGCGCCAAAGCGAGCGATAATCCATCGGGCCGGCGGCATCAATAATGGCCGTGCGGTCGGCCCATTTGCGCGCCGATACGGCAAGCGTGTCAAAAACGGTCATGTTGCAGTTTTGCGTTTATTTTGAATCAAGAATTTCAGGCGCGCAACTTCTTCTAAAGGCCAAAGTTTCCGAACGGGAAAGCCGGGGAACCAGGAATGGAAATATCAACAACGAATCCGAATCACAGTTGGTTCTTCGCGTAATTCATCAAAGCGCCGGAGTTGGTAAATAGCATATAATCGCGTGGAATGTTGAATAATGATGAGTTTGAAGGTTGTACAACCACCTTTTGAAAATGGAACTTCATCAGGCCCCGGTCGGTCTCCAATTCAATTTTAATGGGAAATCCTCGCAAGTCGCTCGCATTCCACATCAGGCCCGGCTGCGGCGGAATATTGGGATCAACGTCGAACACCTTGTTTTTGATGCACGGGTGTCCGTCAACGGTTTCCTGTCCTGCTTCAATTTTTCGAATTTGTGTTGCCGCGCTACGGGCATCAAATTCAGCCAAAGCCGGTGGAGGGATGGGAATTTGAACGTACGCGTGCAAGTTTGGATAAATGATACAGACATTCGAGCCATCCTTTTTGACGAGGAATATCTGCTTATCGGTGCGCATCATTTTGGCCATCATTATTACCCGCGGCGGTAACGGACGAACTTTGGACACATCGGCGTCCCAACGGAAACAGTTCCTGGAAGCCGACACATTCATTGGCAATTCAAAACGGACTGCCCCTGAAGCGTCGCACATATCCATTTGCCCGATCGCCGTAAATTCAGGCGTATCAGGGCTCATTTTGGCAAAGAAGGACTGAAGCCATGGCGCTTTTAGAGCGAACGAACTGAGCTGCGCCGTGGCCGTTAAAGCGCCGAAGACTGTAAAAAAGCAGGCGATAAGAAGGGCGGGAATGAGTTTCACGAACATTACAGATGACGTTTAGGCCGTTTTTGTCGCAAAGGCAAGAAATAGATGTTCCGGATTCAAACTGGCCTTCTCTTGTCATTGTTCCCTAAAAGCGATTCCATCCCGATGTGTTGGGATACTCCGGGACGTGCGGCGGTTCGGGCCATTCAGGCGATCGGGGTTGTCGGATTTGATTTTGGGCCAAATTACCCGGCCGAAGCGACGGGTTTGGCGCATGACGCTGCCTGGGAATAGTGACCAGCGCGGTCTAATGGGGCATCCGGCGGCTCGCAAGGCCCGCGCAGTCCAATTGTTGCAATTATTGACAGCGGAGTAATGGTCATGTGCCAGGAAAAAGTTTTCATCAAAATAAGCCGAAGGCAATGCAATAGGCCGGCCCCTTGGACCCAAAACGTATGTGCTCTGGATGTACGCGCACAGGCGGGCAAACCCGCGCGTGGAGAGTCGTACCGCGATAATTTCTTTGGCTATGCCGGCGTACTCATTCGTGACGGAACCGATGAAAGCGTGAATGAGCAGGACGCTCGCTTTCGACTCGAACATCGCCCGGAACGCGATTCCGCAGGTCAACGGATAGCGATAGCCCCGGCTGTCGCCCCAGCCGACCTCGAGATACTCTGCATTTGGACATTCCCAATGTTCCGGCCAGATGCCCGACGGGATGTCAACGGCTCGAATGATTACCCCGGTGTGCAGGCCACGATGTAAAACATAGATGGTCCGTGGCGTTTGACCCCGGGGGACACGGAATAGTCCTTTCACGGGACTGGCACAACCGGCGGCCAACCATGCGAGCGTCAACAGAAATGCCGCCAACGCGCTGAGTGGTCTCTTTGTTTTTACGCTATAACAGATTTTAAAAAATACTCCTGACGCTTGGAAGCGCAATGGGCCTTGGTGAAAACACGGATTGATTCGATCACCGGTTTTTGTGGGAGGACCTGGCGTTTTCCCGGAAACGGCGCCGGGTTGTGCCCTGACCCGAAACGACCCCGGCAAAACAGCTTGCAAAACCCAAACCGAAGGATAATGCTGCTCGCCATGTATGCTGGATGGTCGTTCCATTGTTCGCGGTTTTTCTTTATGAATTCCATCTCATGCTGGTTTTTCGCGCTAACATTGCTCGTTCCATGCCTGATTGAGGCGCAGAACCAGCCCGTGACCGTCACTGTGGCGGGGAACGGCGCGGGTCCAAATCTGAGTCCGGGATTTTTAGGCTTGAGTTACGAATCGTCCATGTTGCTGCCCGAAAATGACCAATATTATTTTGATCCGGACGATCGCGCCTTGGTAAATACATTCAAAACTCTCGGCATCAAAAATCTGCGCGTGGGCGCCAATGCAGTGGATGATCCACACGTCCCGATTCCGGGACCTCGGGACATTGACACGCTCTTTGAGTTTGCCCGGGCGGCCGGGGTCAAAGTCATATATTCGTTCCGCTTGAAAAAGGGGGACCCTGTCATCTCAGCGCGCCTGGCAACGTACATCGCGGCGCATTACGAGGATGCGCTCGATTGCTTTGCCATTGGAAATGAACCGTCTTTTTATCTCAAAACCTTTCCGGCCTATTTCGCGCAATGGAAACCCCACTACGAGGCAATTCTCAAGGCTGTCCCCAATGCGATGTTCGACGGGCCGAGCGTTGCTGGGGCGCATTATTACGCCGTGGACTTTGCCAATGTGGTTTTTCCAGGCGGCCATTTGGCGATGGCCAGTGATCATTATTACTTTTTAGGCTCAGGCCGCGCCGGGGAAATTGACCCCGCCGCCACGCGGACGCGCTTCCTCCAGGATAGTCTCCACGCCGAATACGAGAAAGACTATGCCAGTGTGGGCGCTGTGCTGGCTGCGCATGGGATTCCATACCGGATTGATGAAATGAACAGTTGCTACAACGGCGGCGCCAGAGGCGCCAGCGACACGTATGCATCCACGTTATGGGCGCTCGACTGCACACACTGGTGGGCGGCGCGCCATATTTTGGGCGTGAATTATCACACGGGCGAATCGGTGGGACGGGACGGCGGTTTTGGCGCTGCGAACTACGCCGCGTTTGTCCATCAGCCCGATGGCAAGGGATTTGTGATGCGACCTCAAGCCTATGCGCTGTTGGCTTTTACCCAGGCCGCGCGCGGGCGTCCGCTCGACATAACCCTGCAAACGTCTCCGGACTTTAATTTCGACGCCTACGCCTATCGTGAAAACGATGATTCGTTTTACCTGACATTGATTAACAAGAGCTTCGGTGACCACGCGAAGACCGCGGCGGTCGGCATTCAATGGCCCGGCGGAGGAAAAGGACGGTGGCAACGGATGGATTTGGTCCAGGAGAACCATGATATCGCCGCCAAAACTGGCGTCACGCTAGGCGGCGCGGCCATTGATCCAGATGGCACATGGCATGGCAAATGGAAAAAAGTAAAGGTTAAGCACGCAAAATCAGGGCATATTACGGTACAGGTGCCGCCGGCATCGGCGGCGATTTTGAGGTTTTTGCCTGCAAAGTGACTGCCAAATTGGCGTTGGCCGTTTAAACCAGCTCTGCCTGTTAACTCCCCTAGGGGCTTATTTTAAGCAACTACAGAAATTTGGATTGAGATGTGATTAGCCGGTAACCGTGTGGGGCGGCCTCACTTTGACGTAATGTAGCCACCCATGGCACTATTGCCAAACCAACCCGGGCAATAATGATTGGGCGAATATGTTTTTTCATTTTCCTCTCGCCTTCTTGATTTGATGTTCCAAGCCACCGTTTACCGCGCTTTGGGCATCAGTCATGGGTTGGCAGCTCCAGGATGGTAATAAATTCCACTGGCTCGCCCCGGGTCCAGCCGTAACACCGTTTGGCCTTTGGATGGCCGCTCAAATCGTACACTCCCAAATCCTCTCGACAGCATCTGTATAAGCCGCCCGAGGGTCTGAAGGTAGTTGAACGCGCTTTTCTAGCCTGCCAGACAAATCAGAGATGAACACGTCGGTTATGGTAGGAATCCCGGTACGGCCCCCCGCCTTCGCGGGTTCACGCTGACGATGACAATGAGAGTGAGATTCCATTCCGCAATTTATCGCCCCAACCGCCCGGACAATTTCTTACGAACGTCGTTCTCAAATTCCCGCACGAGAGATGCAACGTATTCGACGATGTCTTTCGATTCATCGGCCACAAGCGGCGTCAGGTCCATGCCGAAAATGATCCGGGTGGCTTTGTCGGCGGCGTGAGATTGGAAAAATGTCGCGTTGGCCGCGCGGCGCCCTATCGTGGCAAGGTCGTACCGTTTGCCGCCGGCGATTTGGGAGCGAAATACCCCGTTCAGCGCCGCAGCCAGATCGTCCTGGCCGCTGACATCCATGATGACTTTTTTCGTGTCCGCCAGCCAGTCGAGGTTGCGCCAACCCTCGCAACCGATGACGCGTTTCGGCCGTTGATTGCGTGGAAGTTCGCGCATGGCCTGCATGGCTGCCATCGCGACCGCAAGGTGCGTATCATGTTTGTCCGCGAGGTTATGCGTATAAACCACTTGCGGGCCGGTTAGGCGAAGGATTTCCAGCAAATCATGTTTCAACGTGCTGGCGCTGTTCTTAATCGTCCGGCTTGGATGATCCAGTTGAATCATAACGCCGAATTTTCCGATGACCGCGGCTTTTCTTTGTTCATCACGCCGCGCGGCGACCATTTGGGCGTCGGTGAACTTTGCGAACGGCCCGGTACGGGCGCTGCCGGCGCCGTTGGTACACGTGACGCCGCCGAACGACTTTGTCTTTCTGCCGTAACACTCCAGGATGCCGTGAAACGCCATGAATTCCAAATCGTCCTGATGTGCGCCGATACCCAGATGCGTGACCCGTTGGCACGCGGCTGCAATGGAGGTGCCGTCCGGCACGAAGAGGTCGGTTGTTAAGTTGTGCAACTTCATAAATCCGTTACAGCGCATGGCAGGGTCCGGATACATCGGTCCGCTGTCCGCGCCGCCTTTAGAGCGCGCGACGAGCGTGCCGGACGATGACGCGCGGCACGCGGTCCCTGGCTAGACTCCCGCGATTCGCCTTTTGTATTCGGCCAGAGCGTCGTCCAATCTTTGTTTCGCGGTGGTGTCGCCAGGGACATTGTGCGAGGGATGGATGCATAACTTTACCCCGCGATTGGCCAGGATTTCGGCGACCGTGCAAACCGTCATCCAGACGCACGTCACAAAAGCCATCGTTGAGATCGGACCGATTTTGTCTTGATGATTTTTCAGCGGCACGCTGGCGTCTTCAATTGGCGCGCAGGAATCCACCACGATATCCGCGATATCAAAAATCGTTTTGCCGCTGGAATGCCGCGTTTGTTTCCCTTTGGCGGCGGCTGCCGAGCCAAATGCGATGACTTTCATGCCGACTTTTTTGGCTTCCAGGGCAACGTCAATGTTCACGTTATTGATGCCAGAATGGGAAAAAATCCACATCGTATCGCGCGGATCGAAATTATAACTTTTCATAATCTGGGTGCCGTAACCCTCGACGCGTTCAAGAAAAACAAACTGAGGCACGCCCATTTCGCCTGTGATGCGGGTGAAAAAGCTCAGCGGCAGTTCGATCATCGGGTGGAAGCCGACAAATCCGCCGATGCGCGGATACATTTCTTCGACAGGAATTGTCGCGTGGCCGCACCCAAAAGTATGCACCCAGCGTCCGGCCTGAATGGACTCCGCCATGGTTTCAGCGGCGCGACGCATGTTGTCCATCTGACTGTTTTCAATTCGGTCCATGACCGCGCGGGTATTATTGAGCCATTGTTTGGCAAGATTGTCCATTGGTGTTGGTTAACGTTAATTTGTGTTTCTTAAATTCGTTGGTAACGAGGAAAAGGAGGAGCGCCGAGGCGGCCAGGCAGGCGAGCATGACTGTGGTATATTCCTGAATGCCTTGTTTTTGCGCAATTTCGCCAAATGTTTTGTTGATGGTCATGTTGCCGATGAGCGCGATAAAGAAAATAACGCTGAAGGCGGCCCCGGATTGTGACGGCTTCAAGTCGCCGATATAACCCAGGACGACCGGGAACACAGCGGCAAGGCCGGCGCCAATGAATAATGCCGCCGCCAGGGACACGCCGTAGCTATTCGCAAACATCAGCAGGGTCGCGCCGGCGGCGGTTGTGGCGACACTGGCAAATAGCACCGCGCGTGAACTGACGCGCTTCAGCAAACCGCTCAGGCACAATCGCGCAAGGACCATTGCGCCGGTCACAGCCATCAATCCTAATTGCGTTTTCCATTCAGCCGCGTTTCCGGCGGCGAGCGTGACCTTTTGGAAGTACCGGGTCATCCAATCGTTCGACATTCCTTCCATGCCGCTTTGAATGGCCAAGGCGGGCGCGGCGAATAGAAAGACCGGGTCCCACAATAACCGCAAGCCTTCCAACAAACCTTTTGCGGTTTTTCGTTTTGGGGGCGGGAATTGGATGACTAGAAAATAGACAGTTGGCAAAAAGACAAATGCCCCAATGCCCGCGACAATGGCCGTCATGGAAAAGCTCCTGGAAAGCAACGCCAGCGCGCCGGGCATGCCCAGCGCGCCGATGCCAAAAAACACTCCCAGCAGGCTTAATCGCGCTCCGCGTTCGCCCTCGCTGACGTCAGCGGTCAGGGCATTGGTCGCGCCGTTCAAAACGCCGCCGCCAAAGCCGATGAGAAAGACAAAAACCCGAATCGCCACTTTGCTTTGGCCGAAGGCCATTCCTTCCAGCCCCGCGCCGGACAATAGCGCGCTAATGACGAGCATCCATTTATAGCCAAAGCGGTCCACGATCGGCCCGAAAACGATCGAACCGAAAAGGATGCCCAACGGCAGGAGAGCCGTAAGGGTTCCGATTTCGTTTGCCGGCAGATGAAACCGTTCGGCAATCGTGTTGTTTAGCGCCCCCAGTGAAAGAAAGGCGATGCCGAACAGCAACATGCCCAGGCACGCGGCGGCGAAAACCAGATTCTTTTGAAACATCGCGCGAAAAAGTTAAGCACTATTTTCCCCGCTCCGCAAAGCCAAAGACGCGGCGCCGAAGAGGCCCGCGGCGCCGCCCAGCCTTGAAAGCTCGAATTTTACTTTGCAAATCGAAACCGGCTGCGCCCATTTTTTGGCTTCCGATCTAATTTGCGGCAGGAAACGGCTTGCCGGGCCGAATAATCCCCCGCCAAAGATGATTTTTTGCGGATTGAACAGACTCACGAGATTTGCCGCGGCCATTCCCCAAAACTGAACCGCCCGGTTTAAAACGTTCGTCGCATCCGGGAGGCCCGCGGCGTATGCGCGAAAAACTTCTTTCGCGCAGCGATAATGCGAAGATTTCGCAGCGTTCGCAAGGCCTGCGCCGGAGGCGTGGTATTCAAAGCAGCCGGATGATTTATACTGAGGCAGCCAGGGACGGCCCAAGGCCATCCAGCCAATCGCCCCGGCAATATCGTTGGCGCCGCGTAAAATTTTTCCATTCGCAAGTATGCCGGCGCCGATTCCCGTTCCGACCGCGAGAAAGATCGCGTCGCTGCAACCGCGGGCCGAGCCGAGCCAGGCCTCTCCCGAAATGTAACAGGCGCGGTCACTGTCAATTGTCACCGGAATTTTCCTCGGCGACACGGCGATAATTTCATTAAGGAGCGGAAAATTATCCCAACCGGGGATATTCGGCGCCCAGACCTTGCCTGTTTTGGGATAATAGATGCCTGGCACAGAAATGCCGATTCCATGGATTTTTATTTTTTTGGCTCGGGCGACGGCGAACAACTCATTCAATTCACTCGTCATCAGCGCGCAGACCTGTTTTCCTTTCCGCCTGGCAAGATGGGTCACGTTTTGGCGGAGAATTTTCCCGCGCCTGCCAACAATAGCCGCGGCAAGCTTAGTGCCGCCGAGATCGAGCGCTATGACTGCCATGGTGCGATTGTAGTGATGGCGCGTAACGGCTGTAAAAAACATTTATTCGACCGGCCAATCGAGGTCTTTTATCCCCACATTTCGGATTATTACCGGAGATTTAATGTTAAGTCGTTCAGAGACTCAGACCCTCGTCTCCTGCGGATTCCTGGATGGTCGCAATGGCCTGGTCCATTGATTTTCCGGCCGCTTGATAGGCTGCCGCCGTTCCGGCGGCGTAGCCAGTGGCCAGGGCTGTGCCGATGACGCGGGCCGAGGTCATGGCGCCTGTTTCAGCCGAAAGGCAACGACCGGCGACGAAGAGATTGTCCAATTCAGCCGCGCGCAGGCAGTCCAAAGGGATATCGTAGAAATCGCGCTCGGCGAAATAGGTCATTTCGGGACGCGGGCTGCGCGTCCAACGTTCCATGGGCCAGGAGCCGCGGGCGATTCCGAGGGAAGATTTTTTGGCTCCTAAAACATCTTTGGCCGTGAGGCGAGTCCGGCCCAGGATGCGGCGGCCGGAGCGAACGCCCAGTTGCGGCGCAACGGAATGCAATCGGGCGTTGCGACAGCTAGGGACATTCTCAGAAAGAAAACGACGGAGCGGTTCCAATGCGCCGCGCGCTTCGCGTTCCCAATCTGTGACTTGCCGCCAAAGCGGAGTGTTCGGCGCTGCGGGAAACAAACTGAGTTTGAGTGCGAGGCGGCCGTTGGCGGCTGCGCCGGGAACAAGGGAAAGGCGTTCGCAGATGGGTGGCAAGACGGCGGTTTCAACGGCTCGCCGCAATTCGCGGCGGACTTCAAGCAAGCCGCGTTCGGCCAGGGCAGGGTCCACATTTTCCAGGACAAAATCCAGGGCCGGGGCCTGGTCAGCCGCGCCATCTTCAAATTTTACGCCGACGAGCGCGGCAGCAGTGACTTCGCCGGTGCAATCCACGACAACTGCGGGAGCAATCACCAGGGCTTCGTTCCAGGCTAAAGCGCGGACCGTCTCCACACGCCGGTTTTGCGCTGAAGCTTCAGCGACTGTGGCGTGCAGAATCACCGTGACATTCCTGGATTCACCAAGGATGGAATCGGCAGTCCGGGCAAAATCAGGGGGATGATAGGGTAACACCCATAGGCCGGTATCGGCGCGAAGGGGGTTTGCGCCGGAAGCCAATTGCAGGCGCGAGGCGAACTGCTGAGGGAATCCGCCGCTCACGGGGCGGGCTTGGGCGCCCGTGGTGTCGCGCAGGTAGAGTCCGCAGATGGTGCCGACCCATGCGGCGGACGCAAGGCCCCCGAGGAAGCCGTAGCGTTCGAGCAGGATGGTTTGCGCGCCGGAGCGGCCAGCCGCCATGGCAGCGGCGATGCCCGCGGCGCCTCCGCCAATTACGAGCACGTCACAGGAAAGAATGGAACTCACGGGTTTCCTTTGATGAGTCGCGCGCACGGCAGGGTTCCAGCCCGCCAGTTTTCCAGGTGTCCTGTCCGACGTTTCTGAATGACGGAAACAAGAGACTGAAGCTCGCGGCTGGAAGACTGCGCAACCGGCAGGCGGGATGCCGGCCCGACAACGTGCAGTTCATCGTCCCCATGCATTCTTAGAGAGGGTGTTCGAGCAAGACCTTGCGCAGGTCGCGTTCGAGGCCGTCGGCTTCGGGTATGCTGATGCAATCATTCACGCAGGACAACATGATGGAAAGCCGATTGGCAAATTGCAAAAACAGCATTGTGACGCCGGGATGACTCCAACAAGGAATGAGGTGCGTTACATCCAAAATTCGCCCGCCGCAAAATTCGGTCATGCCCGGGCAGGCTTCGCCGGAGTCGGAAAAACTAAGAGAGGCAATTTTGCCGCGAGTGGGTTTGCCGAGATGTTTGACGTAAAATCCCGGCGGCAGGACCTTGAACATATTTAGTGCCGCCATGCAGGCCTCGGGGAATTTATCCCGAATTTGGACGGTCATTTGTTTGCCCAATTCGCCGATGATGTCACTGATTTTTTCCGCGTGTCGTGGTTCGATGCGGTAAAAGAGAATTGAAAGATGATTCGAAAAAATCGGGCCTTTGGCGCCATGCCGCCGCGTGTCATGCGGGACGGGGATGAGATACGCGCCGCCGGCGGCCTTGCGCTGGAGGGCGAGGTTGTGTAAGGCTTGAATGGAAGCCGCCAGATAAAAATGGCTGCGCCGAAAGCCCGGCGCAATTTTTGCCGTGCGCTCGGCAATGCGCGCGGTTTCAGCCTCGGTAAAATGGATACGGCGACGGTGATTGTTGCATGAATTGGAGCGCCGGCCGGATGGGGCGGGGGAGAAGAGGGGGTCTTTGCCGGATTCATCCAGCCATTTCATTGATGTATGAGCAAAGCTGGCGCTCGACCACCATTGTGAGAGCCGCAAGCCTTTGATTTGTTTCGGACTGATGAAATCTTTGACTGAAGCGGAACCATTTGAATCGTCGTTGGAATTGAGGTGGTGCAGGATGAAATCCACGCCGGTGGCATCTAGATGTGTATGGTTCCAGGAAAAAAATAAATGGCTCGTGCCGTCGGCATGACGCAATACGTCAAAGGCGACGCCGGGATTGTGTTCGGCATGCAGTTGCCGTTTTGTGACGACGTCCGGCGGCGTCCAGGCATTTGGCATGGGAGCGGCATTATCGTCCTGCTCGAAAAAAATGGGATCCGGCGCGGACAATCGCCATGACGGGGGCAACAGGGGCAATGATCGGACGAGCCGCGCGCGCGCGAGCCAACCCATGAGTGGCGATTCGTTGATGCGGCGGCGAAGCCGGTCCGCGTCAAAGCCGCGGGCCACGTGTATGACGGCACAGCAGATGTTCCCTTGCAGGCCTGAGCGGCGCATCCACAAGTCCTGGGCGAACATGAAGTAATCGCCGGGCGCCAGTCGAATCCTGTCGGGAAGTTCGCTCATAGGCGATGAGCCAAGGACCTAGGATGAAGCGTGACCGTTGCGGGCCAGGTCGGCGATACAGGTCGCCAGAGTGGACATCGAGGCCAGATTGGCGCCTGTCAGATGGGAATCAGGCACACGCACGCCAATACTGCGCTCGCAAAACAGGAGAAGTTCCACAAGGGCAAACGAATCAATGCCGGCCTGAGACAACGGGCTGTTTTCATCGAATTCCTGCCCTTCCGCCACGAAATTTGTCCGCGCGAAGTCACAAAGTCTGGCTGCAATGTTTTTGGGGTCTGTTTCTAAAGTCATCGTATTCCGACGATGAGTATGACTTGGAATAGTCCGCCTTCAAGTGAAAAAATGTGAAAGGGCGGTGATGGCTGTGGTCGCGGCAGAAGTCAGGCTTTGGGCGGAGGCAAGGCTTCGACCGGCTCGTTTGCCAGCCGAAGGGATTCAACAATGTTGCGATAAACGAAAGTGCGATCGGTCGCGGTTTCCGCTTCGGCTAATGCTTCGGTCACAACGTGATGTGCCGGGGCCAGAGAGCAGACCGGGTCCGTGGCTGCCGCGTCACCGGTCAGCAGAAATGCCTGGCAGCGACAGCCACCAAAATCGGTTTCTTTGCGCGGGCACGAACGGCAAGGTTCAGGCAGCCAATCAGTTCCCCGAAACTTGCAAAAGCTTTCGGAAGAGAACCAAATGTCGGACAGCGAACGATTGCGAATATTGTCGAAGTTTAATCCTGTGATGTTCCGCGCGGTTTGGCAGGGCAATACGGCGCCGTCGGCGGTGACGGTCAAGAAGACGCGGCCCCAGCCGTTGAGGCATGGTTTGGGAAAAGGCTCAAAATAGTCGGGCAAAACGTACAGGATTTCCATGCGGCCCTTGAGCCGTTGTTGCGCGGCCCGGGCGGTTTGTGCCGCCGATTCCACCTGGGCGCGGGCGGGCAGGAGCGCCGCGCGATTTTTAAAGGCCCAGCCATAGAATTGTGTGTTTGCCAACTCCAGCCGTTCCGCCCCCAAGTCTTCGGCCATCGTGATGATACCCGCAACGTGGTCTATATTGCCGCGATGCAAAACGACGTTTAGCGTAAGGGGAAATCCGGCGGCTTTGGCCAGGCGCACGGCGTTCATTTTCTTTTCAAATGATCGCGCGTTGCCGGCCATAAGGTCGGCGTTTCTGGCATCAGCGTCCTGAAGGCTGATTTGCAGGCTGTCCAGGCCGGCATCGCGCAACTGTCCTGTGAGCGCCTCGGTCAGCAAAGTTCCACCGGTGCTTAAGTTTGTATATAGGCCCAGGCTGCGGGCGTGGCGAATGATGTCCGACGCGCCAGCGACCAGAAGCGGCTCGCCGCCGGAAAAGTGCGTTTGAAGGACGCCGAGGGCGGCCGCTTCAGACAAAACGCGCTTCCATTCCTCGATGCTTAATTCGGTCTTGTGCCGCGCGTATTCGAGGGGATTGCTGCAGTAGGGGCATTGCAACGGGCAACGATAGGTCAGTTCGCAGAGCAAAGAGAATGGATGAGGAGCGTCCATCTGTCAGCTTTCCTGCAATTGAACCAGCTTTTTTTCCAGGAGCCGTTGCAAAATATTTTTGACGCCTTCGCTTATGGCATCGCTGCGATATCGCGCGGCGAGCAGTTCTACAATTTGCCCGACAGTGCGCTGGCTATCGCAAAGTTCGAGCACTTCCTGGGCAGTCTGGTTGAGTACCAATACACCTTCGGGAACCAGCAACACATGTTTGGAGCGCACCGGATCCCATTTTAAACGGGCTTTTTCAGCCAGGCGCGGTTTCGCTGTGTCAGTAATTGCGGGCATTTAAGACGCGGGGGCTAAAACGCAGGCTGCGTGAATCGCGTCTAGCATGGCCCATAACAGGTCACATTTGAATTGAAGGGCGGCGACGGCCTGGTCTTGCATTTCACGATTGGCGCAGCGTTTCAATACAAGACGCAGGGCGAAATCCGCATCCCGCGGCGCTTGTTTCAAGCGGCCACGAAAATAGCGCAAACCTTGCTTCTTAACCCACGGATAATGGCGCTCGAACGCGGTGATTCGTTTGGACATTAAACCCGGGGCAAATAATTCCGTGAGGGACGAAGCCATCGCGATGACCCAGGGCTGATTCCGGCAAAAATTGACATACGCATCCACGGCGTACCGAACGCCGGGGAGCAAAAGGCGATGCGAGAGCATTTCATGGCGCTTCAATCCGGCGGCTTGGCCCAGTTGCAGCCATTTTTCGATGCCGCCGATGTCGTTTTTAGCGCCGTCATGGTCCAGGATGCGCTGAATCCAAACGCGGCGAATATCGCGTTCAGGACAGTTTGAAAGGATGGCGGCGTCCTTAATCGGAATCTGACTCTGATAATAAAAGCGATTGGCGACCCAAGCCTGAAGCTGTGGGCAGCTTAACTGGCCGTTGTTCATGAGGACGTGAAAAGGGTGCCTGTCGTGATAACTCTGATTGCCAACGGCGCGCAGGCGGGCCATGAGTTCGCGCGAGGACCAGGGGCGGGCCGCGGACATTTTCATAGGCGAATGCGCATCTGGTCGCGGGAAATCTCAATGCCAGCGCTTTCGACCCTGAGCCGTTCCCGCGAATTCTTTCGCAAAATGGGATTTGAATTGTTGATATGAGTATAAATTTTGCGCGGAACATTCAGGCGGCGCAACCATTCAAGGCTGCCTCCTTTTCCGTTAATGGGAACGTGTCCCATGTCCCCCGCAGCGCGCGTGGAAAAGCCGAGCGAAATCATTTCGCGCTCAGACCAAAAAGTGCCGTCCACTATCAAACAATCGCAGTTTCTGGACCATTGGTCGAGCTTGTTTGTGATCGCCGGCAGCGAAGGAAGATAAATGCAGCAGCGCTTGTTTCGGCTGCTTTCCAGACGAAGGGCGACGACGGAGCCATCCCGATTTGGGCGCGAAGAATAGCGAGGCCTCTTCGAGGTCTCCAGTTCCAGCGCGGTAACTTTGATTCCGGCAACCTCAGTTGGGAAATCGGCGTAGTGAATCCGGGTGTATTTTTCGAGGACGGGTATCAAGGCGAAGGATTTGGACAAGAGCCTTTTGACCGCGGCGGTGCAAACCAGCGACAACGACTTGTCTTCGCGCAACGAAAGAAGGCCAAGAGCATGGTCCATTTCAGCGTCGGTCAAGACTATCGCGGCAATCGGGCTGCGGCGCGGCATTTCACGGGATGGATAGAGCCATGGGGACGAGGCAAATTGAAACGTCAGGTCCGGTGAAGCATTGAGAAGGAGCCAGTTTTTGCCATCATCGGAAACGACCGCCGAAGATTGCGAACGGTACTCGCCAGCCTTTCTAGCCGCACGGCAATTCAGGCAACTGCAATTCCATTGCGGCAACCCACCCCCCGCAGCCGACCCGAGGATGCGTATTTGCACAATTCGATTGCTGTGCCGAAATGACTTGTGAACGGCGGCTTAGTTGCCGACGTACGCGGTCACTTCCATGCACAAAGGAATTTCTTCAAAATCTGGTTGTACCCATTCCATAGTTTTTTAATCAAATTCGCCACCAAACTTAACTCATATCCAGCGCATTTTCAAGGACATTTTTAGGATCATGTGCATCATACTATCATCGTTTCGATCATTTCTCTATCCAGACAATGTCCGAGAGGACGGCATTGGAGCCGGCGCGGGCGTTGATGACTTGAATGGTCAATTTGCCATCGGCGGTTTTTTCCGGTCCAACCGGCACATCAATCCAGCGACCTTTTTGAAAATTCTCGAAGGTCCCGACCCTCTCGCCGCCGACAACGATGGTTTCCCTGCGTCCACCCTGGTAATTATCCGGATCAATGATGTAAAGGCGGAGGGTGCCGCTGGCGCGTTTCGGCAGGTCAATATTTGCTTCCAATTTACGCGGCGCCATGCGGCAGTAGAAAAACGGGTCGGGCCAGATGACCCATTCCTGGATTTTGGGAGGGAACGTGATGGAATAGCCAGGATCGTGGCACACAGTTTCAGCGCTGGATAATCCGCAGCCGATGAGGAGTTTGCCGCCATGGGCCTCGAAATCTTTCTGGGATGAATAAGGCAAGCCGGCGGGCCAGAACTGTCGCCGCGGGTCGGGCGCGCGTTCGGCGGCTGGCGGCATTGGCGGCAAGGGCGAACGGCGCCCGATTTGATACCAATAAACGGTGGAGGAAAACTGAAGCGTATTGATGGGATGCGAATAATTCCATTTCCAGGCGACTTCGGTTTTTCCGAAGCCGATGGACACTTTTAACGATTTCCGGAAATTGATGGCGTCCTGGGTGAAAAAGCGGTAAGCGGCCGCGCCGTTGCCGTGGAATGGAAAGTAACCGGTCAGCGGAAACATATTTTCCGTGGCCGGAAAGCCCCAGCTAAAGCCAAAGGAATCCTCCAGCCCTTGAAACTCGACCGAGGCGTTTGTTTCGCCATCAATAAAGAATTTTTCGTTCTCATCCACGCAATACTGTTGCAGGTAAGGG
>JBOHXA010000453.1:0-8201 GCA_050737335.1 Limisphaerales bacterium
TTTTCTCCCTGGCCAACCGGTTTGCCAAAGCGAAGAATCACGGCTTTTTCCTGCGGGCCAACCTGGAAGAAACCTGAACAGAGGAAAGCCGCCACCATAAGCCCCATGACGATTTTGACAATCGTAAAGCTGCTGCCCAGCGCCTCGGCCAGCGCCTGCGAGCCCGAATCAAGCGTTTCGGGCGCGTCGCTCCGCCGCTCGTGCTGGTGATCGTGCTGGTGATCGTGATGTTCGTGGCCGTTCATGTGCAAATCCAGTTAATGCATGCCCGCGGCGGGCGGCGCATTGGTCGGGATGCTCGTAAATAAATCGAAGGGCGGCGTGCGCTCGTCAAAAATCAGCGTGGCCTTCTGGTTGAGCGCCTGTTGCAAGGCGTCCAACCGCAGCAGGTAATTGGCCAGGGCCGGGTCTTTCTCAAATATCGGCAGGACTTTGGCCGCCTGGGCTTGTCCCTGGCCCATGATTGCCACAGCCGTCGCCTTTGCGTTGGCGATCGTCTCGGTGGCAATCCGATCGGCGGTGGACTTAATGATCGTGGCTTCCTTTTGGCCTTCGTACTTTTCGCTGTTGATGATCACCTGTCGTTCGCCCTTCATCCGATCAAATACCGATTGCGTGACGCTTTGGGACAATTCAATTTTCTTGAACCCCAAAAACACCAATTGGATGCCGTAATCATTCGTGCTCAACTGCGCCTGGACGGAATCCTGAATCTGGCGCTCCATTTGGTCGAAGCGGAGCTGCTTCGGGTCCGGATTGACAAAGGCCGAAAGCGTATTACTGCTGACGACCGCGTTCTTTGCGTTGCGCAACATGCCTTCCAGGGCAATCTGCGCCGCGGGCACCGACCCGTAAAACTTGGGATAGAACGCCGCGGCATCGGAAATCTTCCAACCGGCAAACACGGTGAGAATCAGCTCATTATTATCAAGCGTAATCGTTTCGCTCAGTTTGTCGTCAAAATTTTGGATGCGCCCGTCGAATTTATAAACGCGCTGGATCGGCCAGGGCCATTTAAAATACAGCCCCGGCTGGGTGATTGACGGCCGCACTGGCTTGCCAAACGTCGTGACCACGGCGACCTGGCCGTAGCGCACCTGGAATGCAAACAGCAGCATCAGAACAATGACGACGATGACAGCGCCGATGAGAATGGTTACGATATTTCTTTTTTTCATGGCTAAATCATTGCGGATTAACATTCATCAGGTCGGCCCGAATTTTATCCTGCAAATCAAATACGATCACGTCCCTCGTATTGGTAACGAGTAGAATGTATTTGCGCGAATTCTTCGTCGCGTCCGCGAACATGGTGTAATAAGCCCGCTGTTTATAGACCGATGGCGCTGCTTCAAAGGCGGGGATTTGGTTTGTAAAAAGCGCCGCGCGCGCGTACCACGATTTCTCCAACTGCCAGCGATTGGCCGCGGCCATGTTCGTTGTCGAAAAAGCCTCCGCCAGCGAGAGCGCGTTGGTCTCAATGGCGTCCGCCTGCGCCGTCAGAATGGCCGCCAGTTTGCTTTGTTCCGCGGCAACCACTTTTTCGTAGGCGGCAGCCACCGGCGTCGGCGGATGAATGTCTTGCAAGCCGACAAAAACAATTTTTACCCCCAGTTGACGCGTGTTGGCGTCGCGTTGAATGTCATTCTGCAACGTCCGAACGGCATTAAAACGTCCGCGCGATAACAAATCATCTATATCTTCGCCCACCAGATAACGGACGACTTCGCGCGTCGCCAGGTCGGAAAGCAGGTTCGTGGCGTCGCTATTCTGATACGCCCAGTCCATCACATTGGTGATTTCAAATTGGATGGGAATGCTGACCGTGATCAAACTCACCGGCGGCGCTTTGAGCGCCTCCTCCATCACGTTGCCTTCCTCTGCTGTTTCGTTTTCAACCGTCGGGGCAAGACGCGTGGCCACAAGAAAGTTCTGTTCCTTGTTGTGCGGTATCGTCCACAGCACAACATGTTCTTCATTGGTGTCCGGCTCGAAGCCCACGTACAGCGACTGGATTTCTTCGGTGCGATAGCGATCAATATGGTCTATTGGCCATGGCCATTTAAAATGCGCTCCAGCGTCCAGGACAGCGACGGGTTTTCCAAAATGTTCAAGGATCACTTGCTCGCCCGCTTCTACAAAAACAACGCACGTGGACAGCAACAACACGGCCACCTGTATCAGGACGAGCATCGAAAGGTTCTCCTTGAGCAGCTTGAAGAACCACGTTTCGGAAACCTTGAAGCCAAATTGATAATCCAGCGTCTGCGCGGCGGTGGCCAAAAGGCTTTCCGGCTGCGCCAATACGCCCGCCAGGCGGCTTTCATAGAGCGGACGGGAAACCTTCCCTCGCACTCGCGGGCGGTAAATTTCCAGCAGCAGGGCCAGCAGCATCTCGGCGGCCATCAACCACAGCACGACGCAGAAGGCGCGGGCAACCCAGACGTCAGCGCCGGGGACCCACCCGAAATGGACCACCGCGATGGCCATGGCCGCGAATGCGGAAAAAAACGCGCCGGCCAGGACAAAACTGGCGCCGGGGCGCAACAGGCGATGGTCCTCCAACCGGGCGATCGTGACGGAAAATCGCCCGATTAAAAACAAGAGCAACGCAAAAATGCCAAAGAGCGCCGCCGAAGGCGCCTCGCGCAGGTCCGCCATGGGCGTGGTCGTCCGGCCAATCCAGCGCCACAGCGCCCATGCCCCAAGCGCTTCGACTACAAACAACAAAACCGCAATGCCGGGTACAAAGTATTTTTCGAACTGCTCGCGCGAGCGGCGCGCGGCAAATACCTCCGATTCCCTCGTTTCGAACAGCGCGGACTCGCCGCGGGTGCGGGCCAACTCCTCCACCTCGAGCTGTTCGAGCCGCTCGTTTTCCTCCAGCCGCATTTGGAACCAGCTCGCAAAGGTGACGACGACCGCAACGCCCAGGAAGATGCACGCGCCTTCAGCCGCCAGCGAATTGACCAGGCAAGTGACGACAAACGCCGCGATAAAGATGATGAGCGCGACCGCGAAATTGACCAATCCATTTTTGGGAATGTTATGGTCCACGGGATTGAAATTCGAAATCAAGAATCGGCCTCCACGCCTTCGGGCGTTCGGTTCAGTGTTAAATTTTCACGTTCCATGCTTCGTGTTGCTAACTCAACTCACGATCCTCAAACAGGGCCGCGCCCGCGGCCAGCGCCGCTCCGGTGTAAAAAACCGCATAGGCCAGCGCTTTCCCCACGTAACTCCAGTCATAGGTGCTTTTGCCTCTGTCAATCGCGTCCGCAATCCAGAAAAGTTGCCAGTTCGGAATCATACTGTAAAGCGTCGAAGCCCACCATTCGCCGTGTTCCGCGCGCCGGCCAAAAAAGTAGTCCGACATCAGCCCCAACAAAAAAATCGCCGAACAAATGGACAATGTCGGAATCGTGTCGAAGCGCGTCGAACACGCCAGGGCGATGGCGGCCAGAATCCACAGCGCAAACAAAATCAAAATGGCCGCCGGCAGGACGTTCCAGTTCACATGACCCATCGTGCCCAGGCTTTCGACTTGTGTCGTGTACCGGAAAATGATGAACGCCGCAAGCGTGCAAAACCCGATCATCGCCAGGACGGCGTCGCTCACAAAGGGGCGCCGCAGAAAGAAATTGCTGAATCCACCCAGCGCATAGGCTGCGGCGATGCCCGCGCAAAAAATTTCGATGGCCCCCGTGTCCGTCTTGCCGTAGGCATCAAATGCCATCCGGCTGGCAAGCAGGATGCCCACCGTATTGATGTAGGTTAAGACCGTTAGCGCCGCCATCAACCCGGCGTATTTTGCCAGCAGAAATTGGATTCGGCCCACCGGCTTCGATAACACCGCCAACGCCGTGCCTGTCCGCAGTTCCCGTGAAAGCGAAGACGAAGCGCTCAGCACCGCGCCAAACAGGCCGGACAAAAGCATCGCCGCAAGCACCGAGTTTTCAACGAGCTTTGGCTCATCTCCAAAGGCAAAGTAATAAGGAACCGCCAGGAACATCTCAAACAGGACAGAAACCGTCATCAGCAGCAAAAAAACAGGCTGCCGAATCAATTCCATAAAGGCGTTGACGGCGATGGTAAAAAACTGTCGCATGATGAACGCCAAGATTACCTTGGTCGCGGGCGCTAAAGCAAACCGTTAATCCTGTTGCGTTAGTTTTTTGAAAGAACACCTTCATTTTCGTTCAAAGAAAATCAGTTTCACTGTGCGTTGCCAAACCTGCCCTGGGCTGGCTTGGGGCGGAATTTTCGCAATCCAACGTCCGATCACGCCATCGCCCGGGCGATGGAATTCCACCACGCGTCGTGAAGCGCGGCAACTGGCGCGGAAAATTCCGCCGCCCCGGTCGTAACGGTCAGGTCATTTCCCCCGGTCCTGCCGATGAGCGTTGCCGTCACGCCCATTAATTTGGCTCGTTCCACAACCTTCAGCGCGTCCAATGGCGCGCAACTGACAACCACGCGCGATTGCGTTTCACCAAAAAGCAGGGCATCCAGGCGGAGTGCCTTTTCCCGGCTCAACAGGATGGAAAGGTCCAATTGCGCGCCAATCAGGCCGGGCGTCTCGCGCGCCACGAGCCGGCTGATGCAGCTTTCCGCAATGCAAACCGCCAAACCGCCTTCGCTGCAATCGTGCGCGCTTTTGATCAGCCCGCTCTGAATCAACCCCAGTAAAGTCGTGTGCAGAATTTTTGCGGTTTCCAGATCACAGCGGGGAGGCAGGCCGGTTTTTCTGCCGTGAACCGTTTGCAGGTATGCGCTTCCCCCAAGGCCCTGCAATGGGTCATCCATCTCGACTGGCGCGCCCATCAGAATGATCGCGTCACCCTCGTCCTTAAACCATTGCGTCGTCACATATTCTGCCTTCTCAATCATCCCCACAACCGCCACCGTCGGAGTCGGATCAATCGGACCGGCCGGACTTTGATTGTAAAGCGAGCAGTTGCCGCCAGTCACAGGCGCGTTAAAGGCCCGGCACGCCTCCGCCAGCCCGCGCACCGATTCTTTCAATTGCCAAAACAACTCCGGCTTGAGCGGGTTGCCGAAATTCAAATTGTCGGTCACACCCAGCGGTGTCGCGCCGCAGCACGCCAGGTTCCGGCAGGCCTCGGTCACCGCGATTTTTCCGCCTTCGTAAGGGTCCAGATACACATACGCGCCATTGCAGTCCACCGTGAGGGCAATGAGCTTTTCCACGACGCGCCCCGGCGCGCCGGAATCGGCGTCCGGCAGCGAATCGGATTTGATGCGAATGACCGCCGCATCGCTTCCCGGGCAAATCACTGAGCCGTCCCGCACCATGTGATCATATTGCCGGTAAACCCAGTTCTTGGACGCGATGCTTGGCCATGACAATAATGTCTTCAAATCAGCGCCGGGATTTTTAGTGTCGGCGATTCCCTCCAGCCGGAACGAGCGCGTTTCCCGCAAATATTCAGGTTCGCGCGACTCGCGCTGATAGACTGGCGATTCATCGGCAATTTTCTTTGCCGGAATATCGGCAACAATCCTGCCTTGGTGCGTCACCACCATGCGCCCGGTGTCCGTGACGAAGCCAACTTGCGCCCAGGGAAGATCCCATTTATCGAAAATGCGTTTGACTTCGTCTTCTCGGCCTTTGTGTACAATAATGAGCATGCGTTCCTGCGATTCGCTGAGCATGATCTCATAGCTGCTCATGTTTGGGACCCGTTGGGGCACTTTGTCCAATTCAATTTCAATACCCGTCCCGGCGCGGGCGGCGGTTTCGCACCCGGAACAGGTCAACCCCGCCGCGCCCATGTCCTGGATGCCGGCGACCGCGCCGGTGGCCAGCAATTCCAGGCATGCCTCGCACACCAATTTTTCCATGAACGGATCGCCCACCTGCACCGCCCCGCGTTGCTGCCCGGCCGATTCTTCCGTCAGGTCTTGCGATGCAAATGCCGCCCCGGCCAGGCCGTCCCGCCCGGTCGCCGGGCCCACGTAAAATACCGGATTGCCGATGCCTCGCGCGGCGCCCCGCGCAATTTGGCTGTGCCGCAACACGCCCAGGCAAAACGCGTTTACCAGCGGATTCCCTTCGTAGGATTTATCAAAATAGATTTCTCCGGCAATCGTGGGAATTCCAAAACAATTCCCATAGTGCGCGATCCCGCTCACCACCCCGGCAAACAGCCGCTTGTTATTTGCTATTTGCGATTTCTCATTCGTGGTTGCGGGACCTTCCACCGGCAACGCCGCATTTCCGGCGCCTGGCAAACTCGACTCCCTCAAACTCGCCGCGTGTTCTCCGGTCCTTTCTCCCGCGCCGGCGGACGCCGGGCCGCTCCGAATCATTTCCGTCGCGCGCGCGTTGCCCTCGCCATGGGTGGTCATTTCATCCGTAATCGGTCCAAACCTTAGCGAATTAATCGCGCACACCGGCCTCGCGCCCATCGTAAAAATATCTCGAATGATCCCGCCCACCCCCGTCGCCGCCCCCTGGAAAGGTTCCACGGCGCTTGGATGATTATGCGATTCAATCTTGAAGGCAATCGCCAGCCCGTCGCCGATATCAATAATGCCCGCGTTCTCCTCACCCGCGCCCACCAGAATTTTTGGGGACTTCGTCGGAAACGTCTTCAGGAGCGGTCGCGTATTTTTATAGCTGCAATGCTCGCTCCACATCACCGAAAAGATCCCCAGTTCGGTGTATGTGGGCGCGCGGCCGAGAATGGTGAGGACCTTTTGATATTCCTCCTCCGTAAGATTGTGTTTGGCAATTAATTCGGGTGTGATCGCAGGTTCGGTCATGACACGGTTTGCAAATTCTTTAGGCCCTCGCCCTCAATCCAATGGATGATTTCATGAAGTTTCATTGATTGAAAGTTCATTCCACGCGTTTTTGGACGGCTTAATCGCCGGGCCGGGCCGCGCGTCAAGGAGGCGTGAATAAATTACGGTGGCAAGACGACGCGGGGATTTTGACGGCTGGCAAGGCGCGAACGAGGAAGCATATCCGCATGGATCTGCGACGAGCGAGCAACGCGGCCAGGCGTCAAAAGAAGCAGTCAGCTTGCTGCCTTCATTTATTTACGCCTCCTGAATGTACTTGGCCAAAATCGGCATCAGCGCCGTCTCGGTTTTCTTTGGCCAGAATTTTTTATCGGTCATGATGGCGTGTTTTAACGCCGAATGGCACGGCCAATTGGGCTCGCTCGGAATTTTTGAAATCGCCGCGGCCACGATTTTCTTCCCCATCTCCGCATTGCGATGCAGGTTCGCCACGATCATTTCCAGCGTGACGTGCTCGTCCTCTTTCCAGCAATCGTAGTCGGTCGCCATGGCCAGCGTCGCATACGCCATTTCCGCCTCGCGCGCGCATTTGGCCTCGCCGAGGTTTGTCATGCCGATCACATCGTAGCCGGCGCGATGATTCGTGAGCGATTCGGCGCGCGTGCTGAACGCGGGCCCTTCCATGCAAACATACGTCCCGCCGTCATGCGCTCTCGCGCCGCATTCGCGCGCCGTCTTCAGCAGTATTCGGCGCAATTCCTCACATATCGGGTCGGCAAAGGAAACATGCGCCACAATGCCACGGCCGAAAAACGTATGATGGAGCGATTGTTTCGTCCGGTCCAAAAACTGGTCAACCAACACGATGTCGCGCGGCTTGTATTTTTCCTGAAGCGAGCCTACGGCGCTCACGCTCAGGACCCATTGCGCGCCAAGCTTTTTCATGGCCCACATATTTGCGCGATGGTTCAGCTCGGACGGCAGAATCCGGTGGCCGCGCCCATGCCGGGCAAGAAAGACAACGTCCCGCCCGGAGAGTTTGCCGGTCAGAAAATCGTCTGACGGCCCGCCGAAGGGCGTTTTGACCTTGATCCATTTTTGGGCGCTAAAACCCTCGATGCCGTAAAGGCCGGTGCCGCCAATGATGCCGATGCGGTGTTTCATGCGCCGCACGTTGTAACGGCGAACCGATCAAATGTCAAAAGATTGCGCGGAAAACTGCTGTGCGAGACGGCTCCGTTTCGGCGGAGCTTTGTAACGGCTTGAGCCGGATGAAGGGACAACTTTCACGTCCGGTTCTTAGCCCGACTTTCGCAGATTCGAGGTGGAATTAATTTTTTCTTGGAGGCGAGCGCTGGGATTGCTGGGGATTTCGCAGGTCGGGGAGTTTTGAGGCGTGTGGGAAGGGCGCGGCGGCAACGCCGCGTCCT
>JBOHXA010000454.1:0-2578 GCA_050737335.1 Limisphaerales bacterium
CCCACCAGGTAGCTGATGGGCGGATCGCTCTGGCGCATTTGTTCCAGGGTTTCCTCCGTGGGAATGCCCCGGTCCATCACCCAGACCCGACGCGCCTTGCCATACTGCTTTTGGATGGACTCCAGCGCCGCCGTGAGCGTCTTCTTGTCCAGCGTGTTTCCCGGGAGCACTTCATAAGCCGGCGGAAAACCCTCCGGCGTGAGGATCAGCGCAATGACCACCTGCACGCAGTCCGACCGTTTGTCCCGGCTGTAGCCATACTGCCGCTTGCCCCCCTCGGGAAAGGGCGGGACGCTTTCAAAATAGGTGCTGGTTAAATCATAGAGCAACACCTCAAACTTTACCCCGAACAAATCCTGCCACCGTTGCCGCAAATGGCCAAAGAGCGCCGCCCGATGCGCCACCAATTTGTCCAGACAACTGTAGAGATTGTCCTTCTGGGCCAGCGCAAAATCCGCCTCCAACAAATCGGCTATCGCGCTGTTCTGGAACCATTGCCGGTGCAGCCGCCATTCACTGCCCGGATCAATCAAGCGATAAATCGTCAAGGTCTCCAACACCTGCCGCCAGCAGGTCCCTTCACGGGAATCGGGCAAACGCTCCCGCCAGAACTCATCGAGCTTCAACTGCTCCCACAAGCGGCAACCGATCCAGCAGGCGCCCCACTGCCGGGACGCCGCAACTCAAACTCGATCAAGCGCACTTGCACGCCATACTCGCTGGCGTGCTCAGGCACGGCTCGATCCGACGGATACAACGCCAAGGGGCGGGATTGTTCCTGGAGCGGATCGAACACCTCCGTGACCTTGGTCCAAGCCGCCTTCTGGCTGTCATTGATCTCGCCCAAGTACAGCAAGGGCCGTTGCGTCCAACCTCGCGCCGTGCGCACTTTTTCGACGATGCTCCAGTGGCAATGATCCTTCCCGTTCGTAAACCGGCGATGACACTGCAAAAATGGTTTGCCCATGCACCAACCACTCTACCAAACTCCGCGCCGGTCCGGGAAGGGGGTGGGTCTGCACCAAACTACTTTTGGCAACCAAAACCCCCGATTTTCAGGGAAATTCGCCGCCCACCTACCTCAAAATAGTGGAAATCAACTCCCAGTTGCGAAAGTCGGGTTAGGGTGACTGCCTCGAATTTCGCGAGATCAAAGCGCCAAAAGAACGAGCCGTTTGTTTTCCGGTCGCTCAAGCGCAGCGCAAGGTAATGTGCGCCAGTTCAGCCGGCGCATTGATTCGAATGGGAAACATATTGCCGACGCCGTTGGAAACAATCAGCTGGCTCTGGCCGCGTTTATATAATCCCGACCAATAGCGGAACAACATCGGTCCCACGCCAATATTGCGGTCGAGCATCAACTGTCCTCCGTGCGTATGGCCGGTCAGCGTTAATGGCAGGCCATTCTGGATGGCGGCGTCAAAGGCATGCGGATGATGCGCAAGAAAGATTGGAAAAGCATCGGGTTGCCGTTGTCTCATCATCTCGCGCAACTGGCCGGAAATTACCCGATCGTCAGGGCCATAGACGCCGTCGGTCCAACGCAGACCCAGGAATTGCACGGGACAGCCCCGGACCTCGCAGAGCCTGGTTTCGTCCACCAAAAGCGCCAAACCGGACCGTTTCACTCGACGCACAAATTCAGGGCCATTCTCGAACAAATCATGGTTGCCCTCGACCATGTATAGCCCGTAACGCCCGTGCATTTCTTTCAGGAGGCCAATGGATTCGGACAAATCGCTCAACTCATAGTTGATGAGGTCGCCGGTGACTACAACCAGGTCCGCGCGCAAGGCGTTTGTGCTCTTGACAATTTTTTTCAATACCGGCCCATGCGTCCATTGGCCCACATGCACGTCACTGACGTGAGCAATTGTTACACCGTCCAGAGCCTTTGGCAGCGATGGAAGCGACAAAACAAAACGGCGCACCCGAAACTTATTAATCTGGGCCATCGCAATGCCGGTGATGCTAAAGGTGGCAAGGGGCGGTACAAGCGCCGCGCACGCGCCGATAAAGTAGCGGCGGGAAATTGAATTTTCCCCGGCTGGCCCGGGCGCGGCGACAGGGACTTTTTGAAGGGTCTGAGCCTGTTGCCGCCACCGGCGTATTGCCCGGAGAACAAGGGACAAAATGCCCACGCCGGTAAGGGCCGGGATGCAGAAAAAATGCCATATGATAATCGCCGCCAGCATAGCGGTGGGAAGGTAAAGCGATAAGTCCACGCGCGCCGCCATCAGGATGCCGCAGCATAATTGGATGGTCATGAAAAGACTCACGATCAGCCGGTAAAATCGTCGTTTCGCCAGGCGCATGGCAACAATCCACCACACAATGTCGAGAGCGAGAACGAAGCTGAGACCCGCGAATTGAATCAATTCCGTCATGATTTTCAAAAGGCGACCATTTGAGTGAGACAATCGTGGGAGGCCCAACGTTCGCGGAAATGTACCAAAAAGGCGAAAAGAGGGTGCCTGTGGAATAAAGATCTACAGGCCCAGACGCTGCAACTGCTCCTGCAAAGCCATCTGGAATTCCTGCAAGTCAGCGGCGGATGGCTTATAGCCCTGCTGACCCG
>JBOHXA010000455.1:0-1482 GCA_050737335.1 Limisphaerales bacterium
GGTAGGCCTCATGCACGCGCGTGGCCACGTTGGCCCACCATAGAAAGGTTTGCACCAATGGCGTGCGATTATACGCGCGAACTTTTAGTTCCAAAAAACTTTTACCCGGATGCAGACAGACGCCGTGCATGCCTTTCATCCGACACATCGGGTCATGGTCCCCGCACCAAACGGTTTTGGAACCATCCGGCCCGCGCTCGATTTCAAAATCCACCGGCAGAAACGTCGCCGGCCGATGATGCTGCGGCCAATTGAACTCGATGCCGCCGGAAATCCACGGTCCGGCCAGGCCCACCAGCGCGGGCTTGATCACCGGTTGCCGGTAAATGGCGTCGTAACCGTTGGTTTTGTCCTGCAAAACATGAATCCGCCCGCCAATCTCCGGCAAAATCAGGACCCGAAGATATCGGTTCTCAATCCAGACCGCCTTCCATTTTCGGTCCACGCGCCCCTCGCGGATGCGATCGGTGACCGGAAGCGGATAGACCCTCCCGCTGCTGCCCTGATAGACGCGCTTCTCCAGAAACATCGGGTTTTTGTCCGGCGGCGCGGGCATATACGTGGGGATGACTATTTCCTCGACGCGCACCTCGACCGCATCCTTCGCGCTTTGCCCATTGTTCTGTGCAACGGTCTCCGTCTTTGGCCTTCGCCCGCGCTCCAAAAGGTTGATTCGCTTTTCTTTCAACATAATATGTGCTCGCGACAGCAACGCCCCCGGGCCGCTGGCGTTGCGGTCTTTGTCTGCAATTTGCCACTGCAACTCATGGTCCAACACGGGCAGTGTCGCCGAAGGCTTCGCTAAATGAAATGAACATCCCGACGAAGAGCATGGACAATTGACCGATTTTTCAAGGCGGCAAAGTGAATGGGGGTCCGCCCCCGATTTTGTCCGAGCCGGGCAGGCGCCCATAGCGGCGCCGGTGTTCCGAGGGCGAATGGCTGTGCATCCGGACGAAGGCCCGGGAAAAATAGAATTGATCGCAAAAACCCAGTTGCTCGCTGATTTGTTTGATGGACAGATCCGTGGTGTTGAGCAACTGCACTGCCCGCCGCATGCGCAAGTGATTGAGATAGCTTAATGGCGCGTAGCCCGTCACGCGTTGAAACAGAGTCGTATAGTGCGAGCGTGAAAGGTTCACCAGCCCCGCCAGCGTCGCGATTTTCAACGGCTCCCGCAAATGCTCCTTCATAAATTCAATGCTTTTGGCCACCCGCTCGCGGACGTTGGTCGCGCCCTGTCCCGATTCGTCCTTGTGTCGCAGCATCAGTCCCATCAAATGGGCCAGCGCATGCGCCGCATACGTCAAATGCCTCATCGTAAACCCATGCTCCAGTTCCTCCAGCACGTCTTCAAACAAGGATAGCAACTGAATGTCTCCGCCGAGGGGAGCCACCGGCTTGGCCGCGGTCACCCCAAGCATTTCCAGGTAAATCGGCAAATGGGTCCCAACGGCGTGAAACCAATAAATCGTCCATGGC
>JBOHXA010000456.1:0-2329 GCA_050737335.1 Limisphaerales bacterium
GGTAAAAAGAACAACGGATACGCGGCCCGAAACGCTACGGCCAACTTTGTCCGCCGGGCTTCGCGTGGAATTGGATTCAATGGCCGTGTTCAGAATTCCGTTGATGAAGTGCGAAGCGGGAACGGTAATATTTCAAAAATCGAGCGCAACGTGCAGCCGGCAGATATTTCTTTCCAGACGGAAGACGAGGGAAAAATAGGACGGCTTTCATTCTCCATCCGAGACGAAATAAATCAACGCCTGCACGATGGCCACCCTCATGCTGAAATTGCTAAATGGGCCAATGACCTGCCTGATGTTAAAAAGATCATCTCTGAGCAGTTCAAAGGACGTGAGATTTCAGTTTACAATATCTCAAACTGGCGACGGCTAGGTCATCCAAGGTGGCTCGCCGGCAGGGAGGCGGTAGAGCGCGCCAATCGGGCGGCAGCGGATGCCGCCGAACGCGCCGCCCACCGCGTTGAGCAGGACATTGAATTGGCGGCACTCGAAGCGCGCGCAAAAAGGCGCTATTAACCATGGCCAAGCCACGCACAATTAAAAGGCGGCGACGGAGAGCCAATCCAAGCGCCTATCGCGCCATGACAGGTAAGATCGCCCGACTTCCATTTCGAATAAGGGAACGGCTGAACAAACGATTATTAAACGGGCAAACCACAGACCAGATTCTCCGATGGCTGAACGCCAATAAGCACATTGTGCCCATTGTCAATGACATGAATCTGTCGCGCTGGCGTAAGGGGCCTTATCAGCGGTGGCTATTGCACAATGGATTTATAAAAGAGGATGTGACTGCGATTTTCCCCCTTCTTCAACAAATTTCGGCTCAAATCCGCCGCCTCCATACATGCCGAAACCGCGTCAAACTCCGCACCCGCTGACCTCCCGCGCCCATCACGCGGCACCCCCGCCAACCCGCCGCCATTCGCGCGCCATAACGCCCTCGCAGCCTGAAAATCCGACCCGCTCTAGCCTGAACATGCTAAAGAAGCACGTCGGACTAACGTTTCATATAGGCGTTTAAAGGGCCAGAACGGCGTCTAACGTCCGTTCTTAACCAGCCCTGCTGTCGCCTAACGCACAGAACAAAACATCGAGAATTTTTGAATTTCAAGTGAAAAATGAGGTTCGGTTGAGCAATGGTTAAATAGTTGCGCACGAGTGTTTTATGATTAAAACGATTCCATTCGGATGGAATTTGTTCGAACCTCGAATTTTTTTGCTTGACTCCACGGTTATTTTGGATAAAGTTCGAGGCACGAACAAAATCCCTGTGTGCCCAGGCTGATGCCCTTAGATGTCCATGCGAAAAATTGATTTGAACAATTTTCAGGTGGCGACCAGTGAAACGGCGCGTGATATCAATAGCCGTATCATGCTTAATCTTGTTCGCAAGCATCAGCCCATTTCGCGCGCGGACCTCATGCGGCACTCGGGCCTGCAGCGCAGCACCGTGTCGGTCATCACGGAACAGCTTATTTCCGAACAATGGCTGCGAGAAGGGGCGCTGGGGACTTCATCGCGCGGACGGCGGCCCACATTTCTGCATTTGAATGAAAATCGCGCGGGAATCTTTGGCATCAATGTCCGTCCCTTCGTGACCAACATGGCCCTGGCCAACCTGGAAGGCCGCTTTTTGGATCAGGAATCCATACCCACACCGCATACCCCGGATGAGTTCGTAAGGGAAATGGCCGATCGCGTCCATTTGCTGATGAAGGAACGGCCGGAAATGGCTTATGAAGGCATCGGCGTGAGCCTGCCCGGGCGGGTGGATTTGTCGTCACAAAAATTCGTATTCGCGCCGAACCTGGGCTGGCACGAAGAGGATTTAAAGAAACGACTGGAAGCGGCGACGGGCCTGCCGGTGGATTTGGAAAACGAGGCAAACGCCTGCGCGCTCTCGGAATTCTGGTTTGGGAGCCATTCGGACGGCGTGAGCAACCTCATCGCCGTGGCGGTTTCCGAAGGAATTGGCGTGGGTATGATTTTGAACGGTCAACTGGTCCGCGGTCCCTCTGGATTGGCCGGTGAATTTGGCCACGTTACCATCAATGAGAACGGCCCCAAATGCGGCTGCGGCAATCGCGGTTGCTGGGAAGTCTTTGCGTCCAATTCCGCCGCCGTCCGCTATTACCAGGAGGCTAAATCTGGCCGACGCGAGAAAACATTTGAAGAAATTTTGCAGTTGGCTGAACAAGGCGACCTGAAGGCGCTGGAAGCCCTGGGCAACATGGCTCATTATCTCGGCCGCGGTATCGCCATGCTCGTGACGGGACTGGCGCCTGACCTCATCGTGGTCGTCGGCGAAGTGACGCGCGCCTGGGAC
>JBOHXA010000457.1:0-1210 GCA_050737335.1 Limisphaerales bacterium
AACCTGCACGGTATCGGCGCCCAGCAATATAAATTCGGCGGCATCGCGACCACTCTCGATTCCTCCGATTGCCGAAAGTGACCGCCCGGGAAACTCGCCGCGGATCAACTGCGCGGCTTCCATGACCATGCGCAGGGCAATGGGCTTGACCGCGCGAGATGAATAACCGCCCGGCGTCGTATGCCCCTCAACGGACGGCTCCGGCCGCAGCGTTTCGAGATTCACGCCCATCACACAGCGAATGGTGTTGATGGCGCTGACGCCGGCCGCCCCGGCCTTGAGAGCCGCGCGGCATGGGTCCTCGATATGGGTCACATTGGGAGTCATTTTTGCCCATACCGGCTTTTTGGCCACTCTCAGGACCCAACCGACAACTTCTTCCAAAATCTCCGGATTCTCACCCATGGCCGAGCCCATTTTTCGTTCCGGCAATCCATGTGGGCAGGAAAAATTCAGCTCGAAAGCGTCCACACCGCAGGCCTGGCATCGCTCCACGATTTCCACCCAGGCGTCCTGGCGATATTCCTCCATGATAGAGGCGATGAGCACACGATCGGGAAACTTGTCTTTGCACTTCTTGAATTCCTGTTCCCAAATGGCGAACGGACGGTCGCTGATCAACTCAATGTTCTCCCATCCGATGATTTCCGCACCGTCGGCGGAATGCAATTTCGCGTAACGAGGCGTTACATTATTCACCTTCGAGGCGTCCAAGCTCACCGTCTTTGCGATCACCGCGCCCCAACCTTCCTGAAAAGCCTTGAATATGACGTTTAAATTTGTCCCTGGCGGCCCCGATGCAATCACAAACGGGTTTGGCAATCGCAGGCCATCAACGGTAGTTTCCAATGTGGGCATAGATAAACTACATTTTTGCGAATCAATTATATGAACATGCGCCTTGTTCCGATTCTATACTCTTTCCGAGGCGGCATTACAACCCAAAATAAAGTCGGGTTCGGAGAGGCGCGCCGCACGGCTGCCAAAATCCAGACTGACTTTTCGCCCCGCCAATTATTGAACGCATGCAAAAGCAGATCGTTCGGTCATTTACAATCCGTTAGGCTCATGGGTCGCGTTTTTGGATGTTTACCCGCGTTTTTTGCCGCCATATATTTTCGGGATGGCGAGCGCCATTGATCCCAAACGCACCGTCGCGGAACTCAAGGAACTTCGCGCGCTCACGGCCAATGAAAATGGCGCGCAACGG
>JBOHXA010000458.1:0-1148 GCA_050737335.1 Limisphaerales bacterium
TTATAAACCTGCTGAGACATAAAATAGGCGCTTAAGTCCATAATGCTCCGCATCGGGTGACGCATGAAAGGGTTCCCCTCGCACCACCGGTTGGCGTCCTCAAAGTCAATCGGTCGGATGGGGCAAAAGAACATCGGCACCGTCAGGCCATAAGGCGCAAGATTCGTGACGAACAAAGGAGGAACGTCACTGGGGTTGGCTCCGGATTCACCATTCATGTTCCAACTAGGGAAAGAGCTTTGCGAATCGTCCCCGGCATAGACGTTGGCCATGGTGCCCCATTGCCTGCAATCGGACGTGCAAACGGTGACCTTGGCCCGGAACTGAGCCTTTTCCAGCACCGGCATCAGGATGGCCGCCAGGATGGCGATGATCGCAATGACCACCAGCAGTTCTATGAGGGTAAATGCGGCGAAGCGTTTTTGTCGGGTTGCTTGTTTACACATAGGTTTGTTTTGAAAAGCTGAGTCGAGGTCCTTTGGGCAAATTCGGCGGGGAGGAAAACGCAAGACCGGCCAGACATCGCCCATTTTCCGATGGCGACAATGTTTTGGCCGACTCATTTCGCCGCCGATATTCGGCCGGGGCCACGTGGTGAACCGATTTGAACACGCGAGAAAAATAGAACGGATCGTCGTAACCCATGGTGGCGGCGATTTCCTTGACGCTGGACCGCGTCGAATCCAGCAACTTACGGGCGTGGTTCATGCGCAGCCGGATGAAATAATCAATGGGCGCGGCGCCCATTTGCCGTTTGAAGAGGGCAAAAAAGTGGGACGTTGACACGCTGGCCTGCGCGGCCAGGGTGGAAACTTGCAGCGGTTGGTTGAGGTGTCCGACCATGTAGGCAATGCTTCGCCGAATGCGACTGGCGTTTTCCGATGGGGCCGCCTGCGCAACGCCGCTCATCCGGTTTCCGTAGTTGCCGTCGGCGGGCAGCGAGTCGGCGGCGGCGCCGGGTCTGTCGGGAAACGATTCAATGGATGGGACGGAGCGCGGCCCATTGACGGAGTTCCCAATAACCTGAAGCGTGGATGATACTTTCATTAGACTTCCGAATTTATTTAGTTCGCAGTGCGAACAAATTAGTTAATTTTTTTATGCAATCGTTGGCGCGCCAAAATGTTTCTGTAAGACCAGCGCAATGA
>JBOHXA010000459.1:0-2047 GCA_050737335.1 Limisphaerales bacterium
GCTATAAAGGGCGGGACAAATTTTCTGTACGCCCGTCGAAGGTGATTCCTCCGGTACAAAACGCGAAGGAGGGAGGTCATGGGATTCATAATATTTTAAACGTCGTGAGCCGCTAGTTCAATTAGAAAAAAATGTTTCCGGATTTTCAGGCTGTTTCATGCCAGGCCAACTCTTTGAAGCTTTGTAATAAATTTTTTCTCAAAGTAATCAGGCGAAAGCGGTTCCAGATTGGCCAGGACGCGCGGCTGCCAGCCCGGCGAGAGAATTCTATCAGCCCATTTCAAGACCGCATCCGCGGTGGCTTGCGGGTCACGAATAGGCACTATTTCCCCGCTGACGCCGGGTTGGACAAAATCATCCGCCCCGGTATGCGGCGTCACGATGATTGGCAGGCCACAAGCCATCGCTTCACAGGTCACACGTGCCAGACCTTCTTCCAGCGAAGGTAAAATAAAGAGATCGGCATCGCAGAGTTGTTCCGGCAGTTGGGCGTATGGCGTTGCGGGCAGCCATTCAATTGCCAAATCGCTATATTTTGGGACGATGTGACGCACGCTGTCTTCAATGTTCCGTTTCAATCGCAAACGAGCGCTTGGAATTTTGCTTCGCACAATCCGGAACGCCTCCAACAAGTAGGGCGTGCCTTTGCGCAATGAAAGGCTGCCGGTGTTTATGAGCGTCAGCGGGCGGCTTTCCGGACGCGGCTCGGTGGCCGGATTGAAGAGCGAAAAATCGAATGGAGGAAAAGCGATCTCCAAAATCTGGTCCGGCCTGAAACCTCGCGCAAGGAACGATTTCGTGACGTACGAGCTCGGCGAAACAACGTAATCCACTCCCTCCTCCAGCATACGCATGGCTCGCCGAAACCAAAACGGCGGCATCGGAGGCAGTGGACATTTCCAATGACGATGCTCCTCAGAGAGAATTTCAAAGGAGTTTTCGATATGCGAGTTGCCGGCCTCAAGAACAGCCTTGCCCCCATGTCCCCGGGCAAATTTGAAACATTCGTTCACAAGACCGGACCCCGAAATAACGTGATCGCCCGGCCGCAGTTGTGCTCTCGTCCATCGATCAAAAAACGGGAGAAGCCGGTAGCGCAGCGACTCAGCCAAAAAAGGGGAAAACGCCTTCGCGGCGATGTACCCCACAAGCCCGAAGAACGGATTAAGTCGAGTGCGCTCTGGTGGAATTCCAGCGGCGCCGCGCCGCGTGCCTTGCGCGATGAATCGCAATTTGCCGACCTTATCCAAAGCTCGGGCCATGTCATCGCAACTCGATCGGTCCGGCCTCGAGACGACGAAAAAACCTGACGGGGATGTGTTTGCCACAACTAATTCCTCTGCAACGCTTCAACATTACCGGCGCGTTCCTGGAGGCGAAGGCCCGCGTGCCGCAGCCATTCGCGACAGCGGTCCACATTCTCCGCGCCAATCGCCCCTTCGTGGAACTCGATGATGACAAGGCGATAACCCTTCAGAATCTCCATCGCCCCCTCAAGAGCATCGAGGTCGGCGCCTTCAATGTCCGTCACCGACGTCGAAAAAGGGCCATAACGGGCGTCCAGTTCCGCCAGAGTTCTGTCGGGCACGCGCGCCGAAAGGCGATTCCGGCCTCGCGCACCGCCGTCCATAACGCTTCCACCTAAAATGCAATCGGGTTGCAAATAAAACGTGACGGCACGCTCGCTGCTCACGGCGCAGTTCTCGACAAGAAATCCACAGTGATTGATGTCGCGATTGCGGCAAATTGCCGAAATACAAAACGGATTTCCTTCGACCACGACATGGCGCACCTTGTCGCGCAGCAGCTTATTCGCAACACATGAGACAATCCCAAGACAGCCGCCTACCTCCAGGACCCTATCATCGGCGCGGATAAATTTCCGGGCCATTTCACGCTCCTGCAATTCGTAGCCATCCCTCAAAAATTCGGCGCGGTAGGCCCTTGAAATCAAACCCTTGGGGATCTCAAACTCACACGTGTCGGTGCGGAAACCCCGGACAAAGCAGTCGAAAATCAGGCCGCCGACGAGCCAAATAACATTGTA